>JBCBLJ010001051.1:0-2318 GCA_038520195.1 Planctomycetota bacterium | reverse complement strand
GTGCAGGAATGTCGACGCCTTCGCCGAGTTTGCCTTTCCATCTCCAGAACGCCGGCACATGAGTTCCGCCCTCATAGGGTGAGCCTTTCCCACTTTTGAACCCTGCGGTGAAGATGGGTTCCCGTTTGCCGTTTCGTTTTCCGCTACGACCTGCCTGCCCGTTGTCGGTCATAAAGATCACGAGCGTGTCGTCCCAAAGGTCCCACTGATCGAGCTTTTCCATAAGCGCCCCGAAGTTGTCATCGATATTCTCGATCATGCCATAGCGGCCTTGAACGTTTCCGTCCCAACCCATTTCGGCGAATCGCTGTTTGTACTTTTCGGGGGCGATCATCGGTCCATGAGGCGCGTTCAACGTGATGTACGCAAAGAATGGCGTCTCGGATTCGTGTTGCTGCTTGATCCAGCCGAGTGCGGCTTGAAAGAAAACATCCGTGCAAAAGCCCTTCGTTTGAACCAAGGTGTCGTTGTGCAGGATCACATTATCAAAGTAACGTCCTTGCTTTTCGCGGTTGGGCGGAAAATCGGCGCAGCTGCCGGGGTAAGACTGACCGATTCCGCCTGCCCCATGAATGAACGTCTCGCTGAAACCACGGTTGTAAGGTTGATAGGCGTCCTCATCGCCGAGGTGCCACTTGCCAAAAATCCCGGTACCGTAACCAGCCCGATTCAGCAGTTGTGCAAAGGTGGTGGTCGACAGTGCCATGCGCTCACGTTCCTTGATCGTGTGCGTCACGCCGTTTCGAAACTCGTGCCGCCCGCTAAAGATCGCCGAACGTGTCGGCGCACAAGTGGGACTGACATGAAAGTCGGTAAAGCGAGTCGAGATTCCGTGAAACCGGTCCAGGTTCGGCGTCCGCAGCACCTGGTTACCCATACAGGACAAGTCCCCCATTCCTTGATCGTCGGTCATCACGAGGATGATGTTCGGCCGCGATCCCGCAAGCTCAGCGTCGGCCGGAACGGCATCGAAGAAGAACAGCAGAGTCGCGATGGCAACAAGACAGCCGAAACTCGGAAATTTGATCATGGGACACTACGGTGGTGGGAAAATGCAGATTGGTGCGAACCGATTCAACGACAGTTGCCAGGGTCAGAAAATTTGCACGCCCGGCGCCGCGTTCGAACATCATTGTACGAGCCGACTTGTGCGAATCGCGAAACTGATTCTGGCGGGAGAGACTGGTGATTGTACTTGACCACGCATCAAGCTTGCTTGTGGAACGAGATTGTGGCTTTCGTGCTGTGCTGAACTGATGTCGTTTGATTCACTGCTGGTGAACACCGAACACGGGCTTTACTGTCCGGCCGGTGGCTTCTACGTCGATCCCCGCCGACCGGTGGATCGCGCCGTGGTGAGTCATGCCCACAGCGACCACGCGCGATACGGTTGTCGACGATACCTGGCCGCCGCACCGGGTGAGCGACTCTTGCGAATGCGGATGAACGCCGACGCGGAATTCGAGTTTCTGCCCTACGGTGCGTCGGTGACGCTCGGCGGGGTACGTGTAAGCTTTCATCCGGCGGGCCACATGCTCGGTTCGGCGCAGGTGCGGCTGGAACACGGTGGCAAGATCGCGGTGGTCAGTGGCGACTATAAGCTCGGCGACGACGCCACCTGCGTGGCTTGGGAGCCGGTTCGATGCGACTTGCTGGTGACCGAATCCACGTTCGGATTGCCGGTCTACCGGTGGAGCCCCGCTTCGCTGGTCATGGAGGAGATCAACGCTTGGTGGCGATCCAACCGGCAGCGAGATCTCTGCTCGGTGCTTTATGCCTACGCCGTGGGAAAAAGCCAGCGACTGTTATCGGGCCTAGATGCATCCATCGGACCGATTTACACGCACGGCGCGGTGGAGAAAGGAACACAAGCCTATCGTGAATCCGGCGTCGAGCTACCAAGGACTCGCTACGTCGGCGAACTACCGACGAAACACGACTACCGGGGCGGAATCGTCGTGGCCGTCCCGAGCGCGCATGGAACGACATGGGGGCGCAGGTTCGGCAAGACGAGCACGGCGATGGCGAGTGGCTGGATGGCCGTTCGCGGGGCGCGCCGTCGCCGGAGCGTCGATCGAGGCTTTATCTTGAGTGATCACGTTGATTGGCCTTCGCTGATTACCGCCGTTGAACAGTGCGACCCCGAAACAGTCTGGGTCACGCACGGCTATTCCGCGATCGTCGCTCGTTACCTTTGTGAGATCGGCCGAGACGCGATCGCGGTCGAAGGCGTCGTTCGTCGTGAGGGGGAAGAGGATGCGATGGACGGGGAATCCGAAGGGGCCTCGTCGCTATGAAACGTATGACGCAGACGATGG
>JBCBLJ010001163.1:0-1844 GCA_038520195.1 Planctomycetota bacterium | reverse complement strand
GTTTGTGATGTTTCTGTGGCATGGTTTCGCTATCCTCGGGTCATGTTTCAGGACTCGGGAATCAATCGCCTGCTCCGTTTTGTCCGGGAGCTGTTTATCAACTACGTGCGAGTGCTGAAACGATCGCTTCGGTTTTCGGGCCGTGCGGGACGGAAGGAATTTTGGCTCTTCTCGCTCGCCAACCTTGTTTTCTGTTGGATGCTTGGGCGAATCGATACAGCGTTCGAGACCCCGACGTACCGTGGCGTGCAACTCCTGGAAGCGTGGTTTTCCCTAGTGGTCGTCTTGCCCGGTATTGCGGTAGCCGTTCGACGTCTTCACGACGCTGATTGCCGCGGTTGGTGGCTACTGATCGTCTTGCTCCCGATCTTCGGCATTTTTATCGTGTTTGCGCTGCTTACCCTTCCCGGAGATCATGCGACGAATCGATTCGGCAACGTGCCCGACTAGGTCTTCCCAAAGCTACCCGAAAGCGGCACAGCGACCGTTACTTGGTCGCCGTGTAGGCGTAGCGGTTAGAAACATCGCGATCAAAGAGCCCGGCGGTATTCCAGGCCGCGATTCGCTCACCAACGGCACGAAAAACTCGGGTGTCCGAGTCGGGAGAAGCCAGCAGCACGGTGGCTTCGTGGATCGCTTGTCGAAAACGGTGGTCATCGGCGAGCCAAAGGGCGGTCGGCATTTCGCCCGCACCCATTCGTTCTTCGCTGTGAATGGCGGCAGCGAAGTACAGCATGCAAGCGATCGTAAATCGTTCAAATGACGGCAGATGGCGGTAAGCAAGGGCGACAAGGTGATCGAGCACCAAGGCTTCGGCGAACAACGTTTTTCGGTAGTTCGCGATGGCCGAAAAGCCGGGCCGGTCAAGCAACATCCGTGTGACTCGATAGACGCCCATCAGGGCGTGGGCGATGCCCGTGCTGTGTAGCGGATCGAGCGTCAATGCGGTGGTGGGCAGCATCCAGCACGTCTTGGTCACAACGGGGTCGCACAACTGCTGGAGCCGGGGTAACGACGTGATGCCCGCGTCGGGAGCGACACAACGCGAATCTCTCATGATTTCATGAAGCAATGGATATTCCGAGAACCTCGTGATGAGGCATTGGTCCGGTTGGCAACGAACATCCCAAACCGAGGTGGTGACGCCCACGCTCGTGATGCCGTTGTTCATGCGCAACATCCACACCCAAGCGTCGTCGATCAGATGATGTTGAGCCGCATCATCGGCGTCGAATGGAGCGCTAGCGCGATCGTCGTTGTATTGCCCATTGAACGCGTCCGAAAAAGATCCAACGTTTTC
This sequence comes from Planctomycetota bacterium, assembly GCA_038520195.1. Lineage (GTDB taxonomy): Bacteria > Planctomycetota > Planctomycetia > Pirellulales > Pirellulaceae > Stieleria. The sequence goes on along the minus strand of JBCBLJ010001163.1, from coordinate 544 downwards.
AAAGTGCCCGAATGCACAACGCGTTTTCGTTTGCATGCGACTCGTTAAGTCCATACGCCGCCCCATCCGCCTAAGAAACTGGCCGCGGCCGGAGGCGTCGATGACAAAGTCGGCGCTGAGCCGTTGGCCATCACTCAGCCAAAGATGATTCGGTTCGCCGCATTCCAACGCCGTCACGAGAACGTTCTCCATTGACGTCACGCCGCACTGGACGGCCGACCGAAAAAGGAACGCGTCGACATCGCTTCGCAACCAATGCGTGTCGCTTCGGTCGTCGGTGGGGCTCGCGGCGACCAGCAGGCTAAGTTCACCCAGGTAAGTCTCGGCCCGCCCGCCACGGTGGTCAAAGTAGCTAAAGCCGCGTTTTTTTCCGCACGTCAGCTCGGGATAGCTCCGTTGCCAACCGCCGTGGGTCGAAAGTGACGTGAGCGCGGGAAGATCGTGTTCTTGGCCGAGCCTTGCAAGGATCCGGTCAGCGATCGGAGTTGATGATTCGCCGATCGCGAACCGTGGATGCTGAGAGGAATCGATCAACGCGACTCGG
>JBCBLJ010000551.1:0-5765 GCA_038520195.1 Planctomycetota bacterium | reverse complement strand
TCGTCGACACCGAGGCTCGAAGCCGTCGTCGATTGCGTTTCGTTGTCCGACATCATCTCTCCTCCCGAAGCCCCAGCTCGACGGCGACGCGATTAAGCGAACGTCTCAAGCGTGTCCGAAGTGCCTCCGCCGAACCGCCCTCCGATTCCGCGATCGAACACCAACTGTGTTCCTCGATCCGTTGATCCAGCAGGCGGTTTTCGAGTGGAGTGAGGCGACGCCTCACCTCCTCCATCAAGTCGCCCGTATCGACTTGCTTTGCCACCGGGTCTGGATTCTGAGTAGACGCCTGCATCACTCCCTGCGGATCCAACGCAACCGACCGACGATAGTCATTGCGAAGAGCCTGACCGTGTCGCACCCAATCGGTCACCCGATTCTGTGCCATTCGCACGAGCAGCGCGATCAACTGATTCGGCGTCTCAATCTCAAAATCGCCTTCGTGCAAATGCGCAAAGAAATTGCTCATGACAGATTGGGAGATGTCAATCGAATCAAGAAACTGCCGGAGCCCCCGATCTCTTAGCCGCAAACGAATCGCACGTCGCACATGCGGTTCGTAAAGCCGCATTAACTCTGAAGCCGCATCCTCACTTCCTTCGCGGGCTTCGCCGATCAGCCGTTCGAATTGATTGGGGGGTTCGTTCACATCACAACCGCGAGTCAGGCGACGACGCCTCGAAGTCGGAGAAAGAGCACAAGATCATAACGCCCAGAACCGCAATCGCGAGTACCGAGTCCGGCCGATGGGCCTGATGCTACCTAGACCCGTGCGTCGAATTCTCCCGTGATGCGAAAAAAGTCTCGGAATGAGCTTGTGAATCCGTTCGCCGAACCACGGCCGACGCAGCTCTTGAGTTTGAGGAAGTACAGGAAACGCTGAAAGAACCGCGGCTCAGACACCATCTCATTCTACCGACTGCGATCGGTGGCCCCTGGCCGGCCGTTCACCGGCACGTCATTCAGCGCCGGGTCGCCGGGAAAGACCGGTCTCGTGGTCCAGGTAAACGGTCATCCAACGGACCGACTCGATTTGCGGTTCGGTGTCGCTGAAGCTGTCGATCAGCAGGGAGTCGTATTTTGTTCAGAGGTGAAGAGAGAATTGGAACGTCGTTTGGACCTAACGCTGATTCTGCGCGCGATCGCGGCCGGCGACATCGAGGCGCGGCGAGAACTTGTACAGGCCGTCTACCCCGATCTTTGCCGACTCGCGATAGGAAAACTCAAATCCCATCGAGACGACGCGCTCACACCACTCGAACTCGTCCATGAAATTGCCATTCGAATTCTGGGTGAAAGCAAGCTGCCTACCCACAGCCGCTCTCAGTTCTTCGCTTATGTCTCACGAATGATGAGGAACATTCTGGTTGATCGGTTGAGGAGTCGCAAAAGCATCAAACGGCAAGGCGAAGCAAGCCTTCTGACGCTGAACGACCATCAGCCGGTTGAAGACAGATCACAGCCGGACTTTCGTTCGGTCCACGAAGCACTGGCCGCGCTTGGGCAAGTCGCCCCTCGACAGGCGCGAATCGTTCACTTGCGATACTTCCACGGCCTTTCGAATCAGGAAGTTGCGATGGTCTTTGGCGTATCGCGAGCGACGGTGAAACGTGATTTGGAATTGGCACGCCGTTGGTTGCGTGAGTGGCTCGTCGACGAAACTTGAAAACGTCGGATCGGCTAAGAACTTCGCCGCGCCTCCGAGAAAGCGTTAGCCTCCCGCCGCCTCTTTTCCGTCTGACTTAAAGGCGACGCGGTGAAGTGATTGGGTGACGTGATCAAGAACCAGTGAACACGTGCCCCGTCCGCACTCTTTTCTTTTCTAATCGTCCAATCATCGGAGGTCAGGCATGCTTCGGCGAAGAGGCAGGTCGTTTGGGAGCCGAGCAATGCGTCGACTCTCATTGGAGGCACTTGAACGGCGTCGTTTGCTGCATGGCGCACCATCTTGCGAACCGAACATGTTGGCGCCTCAGCTCTTTGCGGGGTCCGCAGAGAGCGGAGGCGCGAACGCATCCGCTTCGGTCGCCTTCGAAGTGAACGATGACGCACTGATCATCAATCATCAGGAGACCGCCGCGGTCATCCCGAGTCAGCTGCTGGCGAATGACGTTGGGAATTCCCTCGCGATACTCAATGTCTTTAACCCTGTTGGTGGCGAACTTGAGTTCCGAGACGGTGTCGCGTTCTATACACCGGGTGCCGGGCACCACGGTGCAACGCGATCCTTCGACTATCGGGCCATGGATGCGAATGGCACTGAACTCACTGCCACTGTGACGTTGCAGGAGAGCGGCATGACGCACGGCGGCCCGGGCGATGACACGCGCCGCGACGAACACCGGGCGCTGTTTGATTTAATCGACACCGATGATGCGACGAATGTGACGATCGCGAGCGGCAATTGGTCGGATCCGTCTATCTGGTCGGCGGGTGCGATCCCATCGACCGGGGAAAGGGCGCTGATCCATCATACGTTGGAAGTGACATACGACGTGCAAAGCGACGCCGCATTGGACTGGCTACGCGTCGATGGAGTTTTGGAGTTCCCGCACGATTCCTCGACACGATTGGTCGCGGAAACAATCGTCTCCGACCCACGGGCGACGATCAATCTCGGAACAAACTCCGATCCGATCCAGGCCGCTTTTGAGGCGGAGATACTGATTGACACGACCGGCGGCGCGCTCAACCAGACGTTTGATCCGACGCTCGTCGGTCGAGGATTCATCACTCATGGCGTGACCAATATCCATGGCGCGCCCAAAGCCGAGTTCACGACGCTTCGGGGTGACGCGTTCGCGGACGACGCTTTTATCGAGTTGACGGACGCCTCGATTCCTTTGGGCTGGCAAGTTGGTGACACGCTGTTACTCGTCGGAACCGACGTCGACAACTCTTTGCTCAATAGCCCCGGCATCGGTGCAGCGATCGAAGCCGCCGATGCGGCCAATGCGAGATTCCGAGATGAGCTACTCGAGGTGACCGACTTTCAGGTCGTCGACGACCACCTTCGGGTCTTCTTCAACAACGTCACCAACGCTTCTGTCATCGGCGCCGAAGGTACGTCGCTTTTGTGGGATCACACGCGGCCCAGCGGCCAGACCTTTGACGCCGAAGAGTTGTCGATTCATGTGGCGAATCTAACTCGCAACGTGGTGGTGCGTTCAAGCGACCCGACCGTGGACTTGCAAGAGCGCGGTCACTTCATGGTCATGCACAACGCCAACGCAGAAATTCACCACGCTCAGTTCCGCGATCTTGGCCGCACTGACAAGCGTCAGATCGTGGACGACCCCGCGAGTATCGGCAACTTCGATGGGAGCATCGGGACGGGCAGCAATCCCCGTGGACGGTACGGTCTCCACCTTCACCGGCTTGGAGCAAACCAGCTCGATGGTGCTGCGGCCTCGGTGGGCGGAAACGTCGTGTGGGGCAGTCCGGGCTGGGGCATCGTGCACCATGACAGCCACGCCATCCTGGAGGACAACGTGGTCTTCGACGTCGTCGGAGCCGGTATCGTGGCCGAAGACGGCAACGAACTCGGCCTTTGGCGCAACAACCTGGTGGTTAAGACGACCGGCGACCTCGTCAACAACTTTGACGACGGAGCATTCTTTCAAACGCTTCGCGGCCCACGGTTCGACTTGGGTTTCTTTGGCAGCGGGTATTGGGTTCAAGGCGGAGGATTCGGGATCCGCATGGAAGACAATATTGCGGCCAGCACCAACGCGGCTGGATTTGATTTGGTTCACCATACCGATGGACTTGCAAACGTCGAATATCCATCGGTCGACCTGATCGAGGACCCACAGGTCCGTCAGGCGTTCATCGACGCCGGCTTTGATTTTGTGACGCCAAACAATGTCCCAACGCGAGGTATCGATGGCCTGATCTTCTACAACGGTTTTCGCGGAATTCACACGTGGCTTCACAACCGCGACAGCGGCGACATGGAAGGCACGTTTAGTTTCCCGATTTACCTGTCACATGAGTTTCGTTCGACGATCGAGAACTACACGATCTGGGGCGTACAAAGCGGCATCCAAAACTTCTATTCCACTCGCTTCGACTTTGTCGACGGGCTTGTCGTGGGAAACGCCCAGTCACCGGTTCCACTGTTTATCGATCCCGTCCAACAAGGAAACAACACCACGGGTTTAGGGATCGGTCACAATCACGAGGAAGCGAACCACAATCGGTTCGATGGTTTACGACTCGAGGGTTTTGAATACGGATTCCAGGTTTTTAGTCCCTTCAATGAAGTGCGCGGGGAAGTCACGCCCTACGCGACCAGCGAGATCCGTCGTGCCGAGTTCGCGAACGTAACCCATGCGTTCATCCCCACCAACGCATTCAATCCGGCATCGCAACAGCATCGCCTGTCCGACTTGTTCGTGATCGATGAAGAGTCATCGTTTGACACGTTGGACGATTCCAATGTCGTTCCCACCGCATCGTTCTCGTCGACGGGAGCGGGGGGCCTCGCCATTACGCTCGATGCGTCCGAGTCGTTCGATCCCGATCCAAGTCCTCAAGTCCGTGTCGGTGACGACGGGATTGCCGCATACGCGTGGGACTTGGACAACGACGGTCAATACGATGACGCGTTCGGCGAGCACGTCCTGTTCCATCCTGGTCAAGTCGGCGATCACACCATTGGATTGAGAGTCTGGGATGATGATGGAGACATCGGCACGACGACGCAAACAGTATCGGTCTCCCACACCGCAACCGTCAATCCGTTTGTCGATGCCGACTTTGATTCGGGGGGCTCGTTTTTGGGCGAGTTCTATCGCTTTCATAGTGGACGCCGCGGAGACGGATGGATCGCCCGGGATGTGATCCGAAACCCGGCGGGTTTTGCTGAGATCGGATCGCCAGGATTCGGGCGAGGTTCCTTCGGACAGATCGCGCGCGACCAGTCCGTCCATCGTGGAGAAGCCACGTTCTCGTTCGACGCGATCGCGCTCGACGGTCTGAATCAAGCGAACCTCCTGCAGGTTCGACTTTTTGGCGTGGACGGTCAGTTTGACTTGGACTCGCAAGGTGTTCCCTCACCGATCCACGCGATGCCGGCGCCCGTTATCGAACCGCTGATAGACGTCAACGTGGCCGTGGAGCAACTCCCGACATGGACGACTCAATCGTTTGATGTTGAACTCGGTGCCGAAGGCTATGAGTACCTTGTGATCGTCGTTCAGTACGAGGGTTACAACGTCGCCCAAGGTGACTACTTCGCGCTCGATAACTTTCTGCTCGAGGCCGACGCACGAGCGCCACAGGTTTCATCCGCTATTGTCAATGGCGGTGACACACAACGAAGCCGCGTCACGGAGTTGACGTTGGAGTTCTCGGAGCTCATCGCGGAGCTCGATGCCAGTGCTTTCGTACTCCGGAACACAACCACCAACGCGCAGTTCGTGCCCGTTGTCAGCACGCAGATCATCGACCAACGAACCGTCGCAACACTCACGTTTGCCGGCGCGGGGATCGAGGGCCGCTCCCTGCCGGATGGCAACTATACGTTGAGGACACTGTCGGCAAACGTTACCGACGTCACTGGGAATGCGCTGGACGGAAACCGAAGTGGCACGTCGGGTGAAGACGCCGTCGACACGTTCTTTCGTCTCTTCGGAGACCATGACGGCGATCGCTCCGTCGGCATCAGCGACTTCTTTCAATTTCGAAGCGCCTTCGGACCGTCGGGCACCTACGACTCAGCCTTCGACTCGAATGACGATGGCCTCATCAACATCGTCGAC
>JBCBLJ010000669.1:0-4743 GCA_038520195.1 Planctomycetota bacterium | reverse complement strand
GAGTACATCGACGCCCGATTTCCAAGTCATCTCCGCCGGTGTGGCGCCGAGATGCACCATCGCGTTGGCGAAACGGGCGCCATCCATGTGAAGTGGCAGGCCACTCGCATGAGCCAACTCGGCGATCGCCGAAACTTCGTCGAGCGAATAGACGGTTCCCGATTCGGTGGCTTGCGTGATGCTGACCGCCATCGGTTGCCCGTGATGCACAAAGGTCGGGTCAAAACGATCAATCGCGTGTTGGAGCGACGCGAGGTCGATCTTTCCGTATTCGCCGTCGATCGGTGCCAGACGCGCGCCGGATGTAAAGAACTCTGGCGCGCCGCATTCGTCTTCGATCAAGTGTGCCTCCCGATGGCAAAGCACAAAGCCGCCGGGCCGATTGAGTGCCGAAAGGCCGAGCGCGTTGGCGGCCGTGCCAGTGCCGACGAAAAACACCGCGACTTCGGTTTCGAAGAGGTCGTTGAAGCGTCGTTCGAGCCGACGGTCGAGTTCACTTTCGCCGTAAGCCGGTGAAAATCCCGACGAGTGTGTTCGTAGGGCATCGGCGATCGGATCGGCCGCGCCGGCCCAGTTGTCACTTGCAAAGTTCACGAGGTGTCCCGAGTTGCCTTGTCGACAGAAAAGTTGATTCAATCAATCGATGGCGGATTGTAGATCGGAGGCCTCCCCAATGAGTAGTCGGGACCGTTACCGTGCGGCGAAGAGTCGCCTTACATCGGGGAATCGATCCGTCACAATGGCGGGGTATTCGTCACTTCTTGTAGGACCTGAAATGATCACGGAATCGGAAACCCGCGCGGGCGAAAAGAGTGTCCGCGCGTTCGAAGAGGCGCGGCGACTGATGCCTGGCGGCGTGAACAGTCCCGCCCGCGCGTTCGGCGCTGTCGGCGGAACACCGCTTTTCATTGAGCGGGCGGAAGGACCGTACCTCTACGATATCGATGGCAACCGTTACCTCGACTACATCGGCTCCTGGGGACCGATGATTTTGGGGCATCGGCCGCCGCCGGTCATCGAGGCGATTTCCAAAGCGATCGAGCGGGGAACCAGTTTCGGGGCGCCGACGGAAGCCGAGTCTCGGCTTGCGTCCCAAATCAACGATGCGGTGCCGAGTATCGAAAAGGTTCGCCTTGTCAACAGCGGTACCGAAGCGACGATGAGTGCGATCCGCGTCGCCAGGGGCGCGACGGGCCGTGCCAAAGTGATCAAGTTCTCCGGAAACTATCACGGTCACGTTGACAGCTTGCTTGTCGCGGCGGGCAGCGCCGCGGCGACGCTCGGCGTGCCGGATTCACCCGGCGTTACCGAGGGAGCCGGACAAGACACGATCGTGTTGGATTACAACGATGTCGAAGGATTGCGAGCGGCCTTTGCGGCGCACGCGGGTGAAATCGCGGCGGTGATTTTGGAACCGGTCGTTGGCAACATGGGCTGTGTGCCGCCAACCGACGAGTTCCTGAAGACGCTCCGCCAAGTCACGCTCGATGATGGGGCCGTCTTGATCTTCGACGAAGTCATGACCGGTTTCCGTTTGGCTTACGGAGGCGCGCAAGAACGATTCGGAATCGTGCCCGACATGACAACGCTCGGCAAGATTGTCGGTGGGGGCATGCCACTGGGGGCCTACGGAGGTCGCGCGGATATCATGGATCACGTGTTGCCTGCCGGCAAGGTTTTCCAAGCCGGGACGCTCAGCGGGAACCCGGTCGCGGTCGCCGCCGGAAGTGCGACGCTGAAGATGTTGGCCGACGATCCGCCCTACGAATACTTGGATCGGCTCGGCGATCGACTCGCCGCTGGTTTGACCGCGGCAGCGACCAAGCACGGAGTCGCCCATCAGGTGCAACACGTCGGCAGCATGTTGACGCTGTTCTTCAATGACGCACCGGTCGCCAATTGGCCCGGTGCTGATCGAAGCGATCGCGAGGCCTTTGGGCGATATTTCTGGGGCTTGATCGAAAAAGGCGTCTACATGCCTTGCAGCCAATTCGAAGCCTTGTTCTTCAGTTGCACCCACACCGAAGCGATGATCGATGAAACGATCGACGCGGCCGATCACGTCTTGGCGGGAATCGGATCGTGAGACTGGTGTCTTGGAACGTCAATGGGATCCGTGCCGCGATCAAAAATGGATTCCGTGACTTTGTCGAGTCGGCACCGCCCGACATGCTTTGTTTGCAAGAGGTCAAGGCCGAACGCGAGCAAGTCGACCTCGCGTGGGTCGACGCGCTTGGCTACCACCAAGTTTGGAATAGCGCCGAGAAAAAGGGCTACAGCGGCACTTCGATTTGGAGCAAGACGGTTCCGAAGAAGGAGACGCGCGGGATCGGCGTCGAGGAACATGATCACGAAGGCCGTGTGGTGACGGCGACGTTCGACGACTTTCATCTCGTCTCGGTTTACACACCGAATGCCCAACGCTCACTTGCGAGACTGGACTACCGCGTCGAGTGGGACCAAGCGTTTCTGGCGTATGTCAAAAAGTTGAATCGCCGAAAGCCGGTGATCTTTTGCGGCGACATCAATTGCGCACACAAAGAGATCGACTTGGCGAATCCCAAAGCGAACCGAAAGAATGCCGGTTTCACCGACGAAGAGCGAGCCGGGATGGATGCCATCATCGAAGCTGGGTTCATCGACTCCTTTCGTGAGTTCGATGAACGCGGCGATCAATACAGTTGGTGGACGTATCGTTCAGGGGCGCGGGAAAAGAACGTCGGTTGGCGGCTCGACTACTTTTTTGTCGCCAAAAGGCTGCGCAAGCGGGTGACCGGAGCCGCGATTCGCAGCGACATCTACGGCTCGGATCATTGCCCGGTGGAACTCTTTCTGAGCGATGAGTGATTCGTTTGACAGGGCGCGTGAGCGAAAACGCGGGGAGGACACCGACCTAGCCGAACATCGTCTCGCTTGATCGTACTCGTACTCAGGCGTAACGCCGGTACTCGTACTCCTTGCTCGATTGATGAGTTTTCCGAGCATCGTCGAGGAACGCCATGAGTCGCTGTCCCCGGCTCACCTACCAATCGAGTCGTCTCGTCACTCGATTGAGCTTTCTCGCTAATCCGCACCGTGTGGTTTTGTGATCGGAAGCGTCACGACGGCGGCAGTGCCCTGTTTGGGTTGCGATTGAAAGTTGAGCGTGCCGCCGAGTTGTGACACCACATTGCGGGTCAAATAGAGTCCCAAGCCGATGCCGCGTCCGGGTTCCTTGGTGGTAAAGAACGGGTCCCCGATCCGTCCGAGGACCTCATCGTCCATCCCTTCGCCTTGGTCGGTGACGACGATTCGAATGTCTCTTTCTTCCAACTTTGATTCGACGCGCACGCGGCCTTCCAAACCACTGGCGTCGAGCCCGTTGTGAATGAGGTTACGGATCGCTTGCGCGACGGCTTCTTCGGGGACCCACAGCGTTTGCCGTTCGACGATATCGGCACCGTCGACGACATCCACCCGGTGGGGGTCGCGAACGCCTTCGAGGGTCGCGTCGATCAGGTCGCCAACGGTCGTTTTCTGCCAACGTTGCGCCATTGAATCGCCAGCGGCGCCGCGCATTCGCTGGAGAATCTGTCGACAAAGGTCGAGCTGATGATCGATGAGCAGCAAGTCTTCGTCGACCGTTGCCGGTTTCTCGACGCCCTCGAGGTGACGTGTGAGTTCCCTCGCGATCACGTCGATCGTCGACAGTGGTGTCGCCAGTTCATGAGCGGCACCCGCGGCCAGGGTCGTCAACGCTTCGAGTCGTCGATCCGCCGCCGAGGCGCGTTCGCGTTCGCGGAGTTGACGTTCCCGATGGCGAAGTAGTCCCGCGGTGCGGGTCACAAAGTAGGTCACGACCGATGCACAGGTGGCGAAGGCAAGTAGCAGTCCGATGGAGCGGACGTCCAGAAGCGCGTCGGGGGCGCCGAGACTGATGCCCGGTAGATGAATATGCCATTTCAGGACGAGCGCGTAACCGATGGTCGCGATCAGCGTGAGCAACCAAGCGTATCGCGGCCGAATCATCACGCCGCCGACGGCCAGGTTGACGAAGTAAAAGAAGCTGAAGGGGTTGCCAGCGCCGCCACTAAAAAAGAGCATCGCCGTGAGTGTTGCCAGATCGAGCAGCATCAAGCCGAGTGCGACGGCTTGAACGACGCGTTGGTCCCGATCTGTCCCTGCGGCGTCCAGTTGTCGCCGCCCAACGTGGCTGCTTCTCAGCCAGATGGCGTAGACGACATTGGTGATCGCTGTGAGTCCGACGAGCGCTAGCAGTGGCAAGTATCGGAGCGGAACGCCGGTGATCCATCCCGCCGAAAGAATCGTCAGCAGTTGACCGACGATCGCGACGGAGCGCAGGTGCAGCAGCCAATGCGACGAGCCCAGCTTTGCAGCGGGAATCAGTGGCAGTGCGATCGGTGAATCGTTGTCCAACATCAGCGGTTCGAAGCCATCGCCAAAGTTGCTTGATTCCTTCGTGCTCACGATCGCATCGAGCCTCGTCGCGATTCGACCAAACGGGCTAGTGGTCGATTGCGGTTTCGTCGGCGGAACGGTTGTGTTGTTCCCGCAGCTGATGCATCGTTTCGATGATCGCTTTTGCCTGGAACGCGATGGCGGATTTGCCGTCGCCGGCTCCCATGGCGTCCTCGCCCCGTTTTTGCAGTTCGTTGATCTGCTTCCAATCCATCATCCAGTTTTTCAGCTCGGCGGCGTCGCGCAATTCTTTGACGGTGTTGCCAAGACTGTCAAAGAGGTTTC
>JBCBLJ010000607.1:0-5249 GCA_038520195.1 Planctomycetota bacterium | reverse complement strand
TGACCGCGGAGTGTACGGGCTCGGTGGTCGTCACCGGCGTCGGCAAGGCGGGCTTGGTCGGCCAGAAACTGGTCGCAACCTTGGCCAGTACCGGCACTCCCGCACACTTCCTGCATCCCACCGAAGCCGTCCATGGCGACCTCGGTCGTGTTCGCTCCGTCGATGTCGTTTGGGCATTGTCGAACTCCGGGCGAAGCGAAGAGGTCACCAACATTGCCGCCACCCTTCGGCGTCAAGCATCTGCCGTCGTCTCCTTCACCGCCGACGATGACAACCCGCTCGCAGCCAGTGCCGATTGCCGAGTGACATTCGGCAAGCACGCCGAAGCATGCCCCCATCAACTCGCGCCGACCAGCAGCACCACTGTCATGATGGCCGTCGGTGACGCCGTGGCGATGCTCGCCAGCCGCTTGCGGGAGTTTACGGCGAGTGACTTTGCTCGCTTCCACCCTGGCGGGGCGCTGGGCAAAAAACTCGCCACGGCCAAACAAATGATGCGGCCCATCGAATCGTGCCGCATCGCCAATCAGTCCACCTCCATCCGCGAGTGCTTGTCGTCGTCTTCCATCGAAGGCCGACGCAGCGGCGCGATCCTGTTGACGGACGACGCCGAAGTGTTGACCGGCATCTTCACCGACAGCGACTTGGCACGACTTCTCGAGTCCCGATGCGAAGACGCACTCGACGGCCCGATTCAAGCTCGCATGACATGTGACCCACATTGCGTCGGGCCCGACACGCTGATCAGCGACGTGATCGCGCTTCTCAGCCAACTCCGTTTGAGTGAGTTACCTGTCATCGACTCGACCCGCAAACCACTCGGTGTCATCGATATCACCGACTTGATCGCGCTCGGTGAGACGTTACCGACGCATCAAGCCACCATTCCACGGATGACACTCCCGCTCGACGAAAACTATTGCTAGATGCCAACCAAGTTGCAGTCCGACTCCGCGTTGGCGAAACCTATCTCGTGCATCCTTTCCGACGTCGACGGTGTGATGACCGATGGGCGGCTGATCTACCATTCAAACGGTGACGAAACCAAAGCCTTCCATGCACGGGATGGATTGGCGATCAAGCAATGGATCGCGGCGGGATTCGCATTCGGCATCGTGACCGCCCTCAAGAGTCCGATCATCGACCGCCGCGCGACCGAACTCGGTATCAAGCACGTTGCTCAGGGCAGCGACGCGAAACTAGAAAAGGCTGAAGCACTGCTGGATCTGATCGGCTGCGATTTTACCAACGTGTGCTACATCGGCGACGATCTTCCGGACATACCGGTGATGCGCCAAAGCGGCTTAGCCGCCGCGCCGGCAGACGCCGCGCTGGATGCACGCGAATCCGCCCACTGGATCCTGCGGGCACGCGGCGGCGAAGGCGCCGTCCGCGAAGTGATTGAGCGCCTGATGAGGGCCACCGGGTGCTGGAAACCGCTCCTTTGAAAGGCTGAGCATGAAACGCAATCTGCTCAACTACCTCCTGGCGCTGGCAAGTCTCGTGCTTTGCGCGACACTCTATCATGGCGTCGCGGATGTCTTCCTGCGCCCCAGGCGGGTTACCGCCGCCACCCCACGCTCCCCCACCGCACGTCCCGAACTTCGCGCCGCACTCGCCGATCTGTTCCCCGATCAAGCCTGGCAACTCGACGATTGCAAGCGCTTGTTGACCAGCAACGGTGCCTTGCTGTTTCGCGAATGGAATCAGACATCCGATGACAAATGGTTGCTCAAGCCGGTCACCATCGTTGTCGGCCGCGGGCTCTCGGAGGAATCTGCCGAAGCCCCAATCATCCTGTCGGCCGTTGAAGGTGCCGAAGTCGAATTCGCCCAATCATTCGATGTGATGGGCGGCAGTGCGCCGCCCATCAAGATGGGGCGGCTCATCGGCGATGTCACCATCGATCGAGCGGCTGTCGATGCGTCTGAACGTCCCCTCTCCGTCCGCACTCGCAATGTTTACCTCGACAACCAGAAAGTCTGGTCCACCGAAGACATACGGATGGACTATGGCAGTGCGTCGCTGCGTGGTCGTGACTTGACCATCTTTCTCGCCGCTTCAGCAACCACCGCCGCCAGTTCAACACGGTCGTCGAATGTTCTGGACCGGATGGAATTGGTCTATCTCGAAGAGATGCGGATACCGATCGAGCGAAAGCAACACCCGAATCAGCGTCCAGCACCGCCCGAATCCGCTTCGATTCTCTCCGATGGGAAACTCTCCTACGACTTTGCGCTCGACCGACTCTCGGTGCGCAACAATGTTCGCATCACTCGACAACGAAACGACACTGTCATCGATCACTTCACCTTTGACGCCGTCGATCTTCGGTTGCGTGATCCCGCCGATGACGAACTGACGCGCGATGGGCCTCTCGATTGGATCGATCGCATCAACGCGGTCGGCCGCCCCGCAAAACTACGCTTCGGCGATCAAGACATCGACTTGATTGCCGAAGCAATCGACCTCGACGCCATCGGAGGTCTGCTCAGTGCTCGCGGTCCCGTCAGGATTCGAAAGGGAAGCTTCCAAGCCCACCTCGCTCAACTGACGTACCAATACGACCCAAACTTTCCCGAGCGAATCGGTAGCATCGACGCGATGGGCACCGGCGTCATGGCGATCTCCGACCCCACACTTCCGCTGCGTCGAGTCGAATGGAAAGAGGGCTTCCGATTGGAGCCAACACAACCGACGCAGATCGACGCGATTCGTCAAGGTAACCCCGGCGGCGAGATGGGGCTCGAAGTCCGTGGTCGAATCGTTGCGACACTCAGTGACAATGGAACGTTTCGAGCCGATGAGATACGCGGACTCCTAGCGATCCAATCCGAGCCCGACGGCTTGGCGTCGCCTCGCACGAGCATCGCAGCTCGGCCAGCCTCGGCGGCGATCACTCAGCCCCGAACGCCAAAGCCGAAGAATCGGCTCACGTTGGTGCCACAGTCTTTCGAAGCCACCGGACAAGTCACCTTGGTGTCGACGCTCGCCGACGTCGTGACCGAACGACTGAGTCTCGTCTTTCAACGTGCCGCCGCCTTTGCCACTCCCGAATCAGAAGGTTCCGCACGACAACCCGAGAACGGTTTCACGCTCAAAACGGCATCGGAAGACCGTCGCACTCCCGTGGCTCGTTCCAAACCCTCGGTCCGTGGTGACCAGATCGCCGCGCTCGTGCTATTGTCGCCCGACCAAGCCGAGGTCACTGATCTGAGCGTCAAGGGTGGCCTTCACGTCGAACATCATCTGCGTGCCGGCGAGACCATGTTGCCCGTCACCATGGACGGCGAAACCATGCGGTTCATTCGCGGTAGCGTCACGCAAGGCTCGGGGCGAGACCGATTGCAGCTGGGTAGCGGGCCCGACGCACCAGCGCTGTTCCGACTCGGCGATGGCTTCTTTGTCGGGCCGACGATCAATGCATGGCCGTCCGACAGCATCGTCCGGGTTGCCGGAGCCGGGGAATGCAAAGTCCCCACGGCCCTGCTGACTTCAAGCTCCGGCAACACCCCAGACGACGTGCGTTGGACGCGCGCCCCCCATTGTCGTTTTGCAGGCGGCATGGACTTTGACGGCCAAACAGCCCACCTCAACGGCGGCGTTCGAATCGACGCCGCCTTTGAGAACAAGCAGGAACCATGGATCACGTCGCTCATCGGCGACCAAATGGACATTCGACTCTCCAAGCGAATCGACTTCGTGCGTCGCACCGACGAAAAGGTCGAGATCGAACAGATTCAACTCCTGCAACTCGGCGACCGCCCCGTCACCGTCGAAGCGGAACAGCACACACCGCAAAACGCGATCGAGGCCCGGCACCTCATCACCGCGCGGCGGTTGGTCTTTGATCCTCGCGAAGGAGGACAGGTCGTCGGCGTCGGCCCTGGGTGGTACCGGGGGTGGTCGCTCACCGATTCCAAACGCTCATTTTTAACCTCCAGCGATCAAGCTGACTCAACGCCCCGCCCCAATCGCGCGATGCTACAGGGCATGCACCTGACCTTCCGTGATTCGATGCAAGCCGATGTGACCAACCAAACACTCGTCTTCCGTGGCGGTGTTCGAAGTGGTGCAAAGGAAGTGAATCGTTGGGATGAAGTCGTCGATGTAAATCAGATGCAACGACTCGCTGTGGATGAGCTGACGATGGACTGCTCGGAGCTGAGTTTCGGCATCAGTCCTGACATGCCCGCCGACCTGCGATCCATCCCTGGCATGCCCGTGCCCTGGGAAATGCAAGCCCTCGGCGGCGTGATCCTTCGTGCCCGGCGCGAACAGGGTTTGTTTGAAGCGACCGCCGCCCGCGTCTCCTACGCCTCGCGAAAGTCACTCCTGATCATCAAAGGAACAGACACCCAACGAGCGGTCATCAAGCGGACGGACCCGCAAGGAAACTTGATGTTCAACATGCCGTTTGAAGATATCACGCTGAACCCCAAGACGTTTGACGTTGAAGCCAAAATCGATAGCATGACGCTCGGAAATCCGAGGCTTTGAGACAGAAAGTCGTCGGCTATCGCGGCGCGGACGTTCGGTTCGTTGAATGGAGGTGAGTCCATGATTTTCAGTCGGATCAGCCGCCTCGCGGCGTTCTCGCTGTTTGTCGGTTTATTCGTGGGATGCAATCCAACGTCCGGTGACGCAGACCCCGTGATTGACTCCCCTTTGAAAACGCTGTTGTTCGACGCGGAAGCATTGCATGAGTCTCTTGAAGCGACGGACCCCGAAACGACTCGAGAAGTACCCTCGGGAATCTCATGGACGACCAATCCCAGTCTTTCGATGGACCGGCCGTTTATCGAGGGCGTCGCGCGAGGTGGCTCGCAGGGGAATCTCGATGGAACGGGGATGCGAGCAGCGCTTTACGCGCGATACCAATCCGGCACGAAGGAGATCGGTTTCTACGGCTTAGAGGCTGAGTCGACCGCGGTCGCGGACAAGCGCGAAAAGGCAATTCGCGAGATTTGGGCACACAACGAAAGCCTCGACCGCACCCACGTTTATCGCAAAGGCAACGTTCTGCTCGTGGTTTGGTTATGGACCGACGAAGAGTTGCCGGAATGCTGGGAAGCAACCAAGCGAATCGTCCAGAAACGATTTGACTGATCGAGGAACTCACCGCAAGCTCACCGAAACCTGGTATCTGGACAAAGCGATGAGACTCGCACTGTTGCTGATCGTGTTCGCGACACTGGGCGGCTCCTCCAGAGGCGAGTCTTCCGAGGTCGTCGAAAAACTGCTTAATG
>JBCBLJ010000252.1:0-9821 GCA_038520195.1 Planctomycetota bacterium | reverse complement strand
GAGAGTGGAGAGTGGAGAGTGGAGAGTGGAGAGTTGGTGACAGAGCCACTCACCCAAAAGTTTGCAATCAAAGCCAGCGGTAGCTGGTCCCACGTGTTCCCGGTGGGGGCAGGCAGGACAATGACAGAGGGTGTTCACCTCCGATCACTCCTTGCACTCATCGTGGTCCTCGTGGGTGAGTTCGGTCCTTTTCAGCTGGGTGATCTCTCGTCGTGTTCTTCGTGGTGCAATCTCCGTTGTCCTCCAGCCATCTTCTCGGGGGATTTAGCATGGCCCGCAGGGTGGTCGAGCCGGCGATGCCATGGCCGTTCTTGCGGGAGATGCTTCGGCTCCAGGAATGTGCTCTGTCTCCGCTGCCATCGTGCTCCTGGTGGATAACGGACATTGCACCACAGAGGGCACGAAGTCCACGAAGGAAGACGTGGCAAGATGCGGTGAGAGGGGCTGGTCGCACGGGAGGGCTGGTCGCACGGGGACGGAGCACCTATGCGGGGAAGGTCGCACGGGGGACAGAGCACCTATACGGGCTTGGGGGAAGGTCGCACGGGCTTGGGTCGCACGGGGGACAGAGCACCTACACGGGGAAGGTCGCACGGGGGACATAGCACCGTACCGGCTTGGGGGCTGCCGTTTTGCAATCAAAGCGGGCCACTGGCACGCCGAGTGGTTGGGGACAGAGCACTTATCCCAGCAAGCAATCAAAAGCCGGTGAGTTGGCTGGGTCCCGGTTCGTTCTCGAGCAATTGCAAGCAAATCCATGGGCTCTTTCCTTGGCGGACTGGGTGGTTGGGGGCAGAGCACGAATCCCAGTTTGCAATCAAAGCCAGAGAGTCTGGGTCGCTCGTTGTGTTCTCGAGGCGAGCAATTGGATGGGCCCGGTCCAGTTGCGGTCGCATTTGCAATCAAGGCCCGCGGTGTTTACCAAGAGGTTGGATGATCGGATGGGGGAAAGAGCACGTAACCGGACTGTTGGTTGCCGTTTTGCAATCAAAGCCGGTCACAGGCGCATGGCCGCGCGGCGCGCCGACTGAGAGTGAGCGGTTGGGGACAGAGCACTTATCCCAGTATGCAATCAAAGGCAGGTGAGTCGGCTGGGTCCCTCGGTCGGCACTCGATCAATTCCATAGGCTTTGTCCCCGGCGACAGAACGCGAATCCCAGTTTGCAATCAAAGCCGAAGAGGCTGGTTCCCTCTTTTCTCGAGTAATTGCAAGCAAATAGAGGGGCTCTGTCCCCGGATTTGCTGTCATTGCAAGCAAATAGAGGGGCTCTGTCCCTGGAGGCATCACCGTAGGCATGGGCGCCCCTGCCCGAAGACATGCTCTGTCCCCGGCGGCGGCACTCTGCCCGAAGACATGCTCTGTCCCCGGCGGCATGGGACTGTCCCCTTGGGCATGGGAACGCAAGCAAAGGAATGGACTCTGTTCCCTACGGCACGGCCACGCGGTCGTGATGCAAGCAAACGGGCGCGATCCGGGCCCGGAGGCATCGGGTTTTGTCGCTAGCAAAAAAGTGTTTACGAGACGGCGGGCACAACGGCTCCGGAGCACATGCGTTCCATCGGTGTCTCGGGCGTGGGAACAGTGCCAAATGCCTGTTGACAGAGGCAGTCGCATGGCTGGTGAACCATGATCTCTTTACATCGAGGGAAGTCTTTACACGATTCTCCAGTATTCCTAAGTATCGCATTCCTCTCATTTTTGGCATGCGGCCACCCGTAACCTGGCCGGTGGTTCTTAAGGGAATATCGCAGCATTTTTGGCTTGGACACTTGGGTCGTGTGATTTTCGAGTTGCCTGTTTTTGTTGCATTCGGGTTTGCCGGGTGGTAGGCAGCGTTGCCTGGTCTGCGTGCAAGGGTCTTTTGCAAGCGTAACTTCTTTTGAAAGCATCGTTTATGAGGCAGCGTTTGCCGGGGGCGGATGATCCGCGAAACCGGGCTAGTCCCCGACAAACGGAACCATCCGCAACGATCGCACGGGAAGGATTTGAAATCGATGCAAGACCCAGCCGCAAAGGAAATCGCGCCAAATGCCCTGGAGCCCGCAGGTTTGGAGGGCGACCTACGTTACGCAAGTGACCCAACTCCCGAACAGGCGGCCGCCCTGCCGAAGCTCACCCTGTCGCCGGTTGAAATTGCTCAGTCCTATCAAGAACGCTGTGCGCAGTCGTTGCGGTTGGCGGAAGAGGCATTCGCCAAGACCGGCAGCTGGGTCATTTTCTTTCGAGAGATTCTTGGCGTCGATGGCGTTGTTCGGAGACTGTTTACCGACCCCGATGAACTCGCGCGGTTCATTGAGGGGCCCGAGTACGGCACGCTGCAAGAAATGCTAGCGGCCGTCCGCAGTCAGGATCAATCAAAGTCAGACTCCGCTGAGCCTGAGCGAATGATCACCATCCGGATACCTCGATCGCTCCATGATCTCCTCCGTGTCGAATCGGAGGCGTGCGACCTGAGTATCAACAAGCTCTGCATCAGCAAGCTGCTTCAGCCCATCGAGTCGCGCTTCATTCCTGAACAACGGGGGCGAAGACGCGGGCGCCGTCCCGGTCCTCAGGGCGCACGATCTCGACGACTCAGCTCGTCTACGATGCCCGATTCGCTCGCGGAATAAATCTCAATTCGCAAAAACGCACTACTGCGGGCGTCCCGTGACCATCCCGGCATTTGCTTGGCCGCGGACGCCGTCTGCACGCGCGATCACGTCCTGACGCGCCGGGAGCGACTTGGGCACCAATTCGACATCGATCACCTGTTCGTCACGCAACTCACCGGGCCAAAGCGTCTCCGCGACGACATCGATTCCCGGCCACTGAAACCAAGGCGGATTCAGCCGTCGGCGAATGGTCTCGGTGCGATAGTTGTCCGCTTCGATCCGAATCTCGCGAGTCCCATAGTAGACAAAGGGCGTTGCTGCAGGAGACGTCCCGATGACTTGGTTGTCCACTGTCACCACGGCACCGGGAGGGTTGGTTCGAACCGTCAAACGGCGCCGAACACATCCTGTCGACAGCAACAGCAGCAAGGCGACCAGCGTCGCGGTTGTTCGCATGAATCCCATTCGTATTTGCTAGCATCCAAGGCAGGCGAATCGGCCCTTGTCTCTCTCTTCGCCTGTCTATCAACTGACAACATTCACTTGCCAGGGCAGTCTGAGGCCTGCGAAGAAGCAGCACCTTGACGAATATCTTGCACGCGTTCTCGCCCAAGGGCAGCGGCGCTCGCACTTCGAACCTCACTCGATACAACTCTGAGAGTCAATCGATGGTCAAGACCGCAATCCTTTTGATGTTGCTTTTCCCCAGCGTCGTCATCGGACAGGAAGGGGAGTCGTGTGCTCGACCGCCGGCAAATCCAGAAGTTGGAACCGATTTTTACTTCGAAGCTGGATATGGCAGCCCTAGAAAGAGTTCGCATAGAGCGGGCGCGAATTGCCAGAAAACACGGGAGCTTCTTGCACCGACTCCTCAGGTACCAACAGGCAACAGACAAGCGAGGCCGCAAAGTATCAACCGCGTCCTCGAGTCCGGACGAGAGCTGATTCTGAATGGAGCCTACTATTGAGCGTGTCGGCAACCGCGGCCTCGCGCACCGGCCTCACTTCAATTCAGGTGTGACCGATTTGTCTTTCAGGTCGACCCGGAAGACTTGTTTCGCCTTGGGGTCAGCGATGAATAGCGAACTCTCATCGGCGGTCAGCGAGACGGGGTAAACGAGCGGTTCGCCCTCCAGCCACTTCTCCGTTTTCCCATCGGCGGTGAATGTCCAAATCGCTTTGCCGTAACTGTCCGCGACGAATCCGCGATCACCAGTCCAGACGATGCCGTTGGGAAACTGGTAAGGTCGATCGCCCACCACGGTCGTTGCGGCCTTTTTCTCAGTGTCGATACGCTGAATCGCGTCGGCATCCGGTGTGACTGCCCAGAGCATGCCCGCGGAATCAAACGAGAGCCCCCGCGCGTTGACGCGGACCACCAATTCGGGCTTGCCGCCTTCGATTGGCAACCTGAAAACCGCGCGCCGTTCGGCGTCACCAACATAAACCTGCTGGCCATCGGGTGAGACTGCCATCGCCATGGGGATTCCGATGTACCCGCCGTTGAGTGCACTGAGTTTTGTCCCTGGTTCAGCGCAATGATAGATCTCGCGAGTGGCTGAGTCGCCGACGAGAATTCCTCCCTGAGGGTGGGCTGCCACACACCAGGGTCGATTCATCGGTCTTCGGAGCAGTTTGGTGCCGGGGAGGAAAAGCGATTGTTTGTCAGCCTCCTTCAACCAAATCCCAGGAAGATCGAGGTCGACGACCAGCAGTCCCTTTTCATGAAGGGCGACGGCACGGGGATAGGTGATTCGGGCCGTGTCGGCCGACACGGGCTCGGGAACCTCGACCTGGCTTGAGCTGGGTTCTTGCGCTAGCGCGACACTTCCGATGAGCGTGGCGACGACGATTTGGAAGAGTCTACCGGTTGCGCAAGATTTTCTAATCATCTGGAATGGAGATGCCGAACAAGGGTTTTAGAGTTGTACCGAGTTGCCCGATCCTAGCGATCGTGTTTCACGAACCGAGGCCCGCGAGAACGGACCATGATAACGTCGTACCAAGTCATTTCGCGGCCATGTCGAACACAAACGACGGCAAGATTGCACAAATCCGCCTCCTTCATCCGTCGCTGGATGTGTGTCCTCATGCTGGCCTCCCCTCTGGCGGCCGGCCGGGCGAGCGGGCAGGAGCTGGTGGCCAAACGGCCTCGCCATGAAAACGCCCGCATCGATGTTTCGTCCGCACGGCGGGTTGAGCGGCAACGCGACCCGGGTCGACGTAACCTGGTGGAATTGGCGACCAACCTCCAGGCCAAGCGAGAATTCCAGCAAGTCGCCTTTGTTGACCACGACACTTGCGACGCGAGCTGCGGCTTTGAATCGAGTTGCGGATGCGAATCCGTTTGCGATTGTACCGAGCCGTCTTGCGGGATCGAAGGCTACCACGACTATGTCATCGAACCTGGCTGCGATGCAAGCGGCGGCTGTGATGGACTTCCCGGATGCGGATGCTCAACTTGCGTTGACGGCACGGCAAGCTTCGTCGACGCCCTGTTTCCAAGACTTGGGATTCAGTGGGATCAGCTCGATCTCTCCGCGGGCGTCGTCGGTTTCACCGGCCCGTTGAATTTTGCGGACATCAACGCGGCTGGCACAGTTCGGCGAGGCGCGGGCAGTTTTGGTTTTTACGAGGGCTTTAACAAGGGTCAATCGCTCGGTTTCTTTGGGACTGACTTGGCGGCCCAGTTCGGGGCGTCTTTCATTCAAGCCAATCTTTCGCAAGCTGGTTTCACCAATGATGTTCGTCATCAAGCGTTCGTTACCAGCGGTTTGTTTCGACGGGTCGACTACGGCTTTCAGTTCGGTGTCGTTGTCGATCACCTCTACGATGATTGGTATTTCAGCGGAAATGTCACCCAGCTTCGCGGCGAATTGAGTTGGGTCACCAAAGGCAGCGGCACGTTTGGATTTCTCTGGTCGGCCGGCGTGGATGATGACACCTCCACCACCAGCGTGTTAGACGATACCGGCGCGATCGCATCGACCCAACTCTCGTTCGAGGCCATCAATCAATACAACTTCTTCTATCGTGGACGTCTCGCCCAGTGCGGGTCATGGGAAGCCTTCATCGGTGGTTCCGACAACGACGAGACGATCCTAGGAATGAACCTAGATCTTCCCGTGCATGACTATCTGATGCTCAACACTTCGGTGAACTATTTGGTTCCGGATGACGAGATCAGTTCGACGTCGGAGTTCGATGAGAGTTGGAATGTCGCGATCGGGTTCACGTTCCGTCCTGGCGGTCTGGTCGGGCGTGGCAGACACCACCGTCCTCTCTTCAAAGTTGCCGACAATGGCACGCTACGTTTGGGCCGACTCTAGTCAATGTCGCGGGATCTTCGGAGCAACTCCGGCCAGTCTTGCAGCGGACCGATGAGTGCCAACGAGCGTTGATTCGAACGCTGTCGAGGTTGATGAGCACTTGCTAGTCACACCGATCTCGTGAGTCTTCCGGTTTGGGCAGAACTAATCGCGCGGCACTTCAATTCCACGGATGACTGCCTGGAGTTCTTCGTCGACTTCGCGACCTTCGATTTCCGCTTCGGCGGTCAGTTGGACGCGGTGCCGCAGCGCTGGAATTGCAACTTCGACCACATCGTCGGGAATCGCGAAGTCGCGACCATTGAATCCGGCGAGTGTCCTTGCACACTGCATCAGCGCCAGCCCAGCCCGCGGGGAAGCACCAATGTGAAACGCGGGCCAGCCGCGCGTGGCTCGAACGATCTTGTTGATGTAGTCGACAAGCGATTCTTCAACGTTCACCGTGCCACAGAGCTGAATCGCATTCATCACCGTTTCGGGGTCGGTGATGGTACGAACTTCTTCGGTCAGTCGCTTACCGAGATCGACACGTTTGCTGTGCAGTCGAAGGATTTCGGCTTCCTGGGTTTCGGTCGGGTAGTCGACTTTGAGCTTGAACATAAAACGATCGAGTTGAGCTTCGGGAAGGTTGTAGGTTCCTTCACTCTCGAGCGGGTTCTGGGTTGCCATCACGAGGAACGGCTGCGGCACGACGTGTGAGGTGCCGTCGATGGTGACGCTATATTCCTGCATGATTTCGAGCAGCGCGGCGTGCGTCTTCGCGGGGGAGCGATTGATTTCGTCCGCCAAGAGCAGCTGCGTGAACACCGGCCCAGGGCGAAAACGAAACTCGCTTTTCTGCATGTCGAACACCGGCGCACCGGTGATATCCGACGGCATGAGGTCGGCCGTGAACTGGATTCGGCCGAACTCGCAACCGAGCGCCTGACCGAGGGTTCGAACGAAGAGGGTTTTTCCGAGTCCTGGCACCGATTCAATCAGTACGTGGCCTCCAGAAAAAAGAGCGGTCAACGTCCCGAGCACGAGTTCATCTTGGCCGACAAACATCTTCGCGACTTCGGTCGAGATGGATTGGTACATCTTTTCGACGGGCGCGAACCGTTCACTCTTGCGTCGCATGCCCTGGCGGGATGTGACGCTCGGATCGGGCGAAGCGGTGGACTCTTGGATGCCAGCCCCATCGGGTACGGAAGCGGCCTCCGGTACAGAAGCGGCGTCGGGATTCGGATCATTCAAGTTGTTGCCTCACTTGGTTGTGTGCCTTCATCAGCATTGTCTGGTTTCTCGGAGACGTTGGCCACCGAGGTTTTCGATTCGTCCGCACTAGCTCCGGCCGGGGTGGGAGCAGCCTTCGGTCGGTCGCGGAGCACCCAATTGCCGCTTGTCTCACCACGGACACGTTTCATGTACTCGCTGATTCGTTGTCGCGCGAATGACGCGCCGCCACGTCGGCGCATGAGCGTCCCCACTGCATCGAGATGATCGCCAAAGTGGGTCAGCGCGCGTCTCGAGATGGTTCGCGGGCGACCAAATGTGGGCAGCAACATCAGGCAGATCACCATGCCGATCACCGCCATGTGCATGGTGACAAGGCTGATGGGATAGACGGTCAGAAGTTCGGCGCCGGTTGCACGCGGAATTCCGTCGACTTTCTCACTGATCGGAAACTGACCTTCTGCGGACGCGAATGCAGCTTGTGGTTCCGAGCCGTCGGCGAGGAGCCGCAATTCGGCGTCGACGATGCCGCCGACGACCATCGGTTCAAACGAGGCGTCAATCAGTCGGCTCGCCAGTCGTCGGTTGGCGGCCGCGGTCAAACCGTAATTCGTGAGCATCGACCCACTCGCGACAACCAAAATCTGGGAGTTCTTCCATCGTTTACTGGTCACTTTGGCGACCACTGTATCGCCACCTTCCGTTTCGACCAGGCTCGCGAAATCGACTTCGGTTCGAGAGGGCGTGGTGCTTGTGTTGAGCGACGGAATGACCGAACCCGGACCGGTGGGCTGGGTAATGGTGACCGGAACGTTGTTGGCGTTATTGCCGCTGTTGTCGACCGACTTGTAGGGATGCAGTGTCCATTCGCTGCGAACCTCTTGCTCGGCCAAGGGGACGGCTTCGCCCGGCGAGTCGTTTGGGACTCGCCAAGCGTTGGTCGCATTCTCGTCCACCAGCAGCGGAGACGATTGAAGTTTCGGAGAGGCATCGAACCAGCCGTTGGACGGATACTGGTAACGATTGAGTTCCCAGCGATGAGCGCGATTCAGGCTTTCCGCATACTTGCGTCGATACTCCAGGCGTTGGACCGGGATCGCGGTGCCACTGGCTTCGCGGTAATAGTCCGCTTCGCTGCCGCTGTCGGGTAAGACGTAAACCAGTGTTTTGTGGCCTGAGGTTAACCAGCTTTCAAACCAACGCGTGGTCTTGACCTGAATGGCGCTCGGATGGGTCGGCGTCCACACAATCACGTTCGCGTTGCGGACTCGGCTGGTCAGCCGGGTGAGATCGCGATGTTTGAACCCGCTTTTGACATAGGCTTCGCGCAGTGCCGAAAACCCATTCACGCTGCGTCGTGCCAAGTATCCTTTGCTTTTTCCGTATCCGGTGCCGAGTTTGGGCCCGCAGCCACAAAGGCAGAGTGACGCGACGAGGAATCCCATCGTCAATGTTCGTTGTGGGAGACTCTTGACCAACCTCATCGCGCTGCTCCGATCACGTTTGCCGCCGATTCGAGTTCGGCATTTTGGCCCCAGAGCCTGTCAAAAGCTTCCCTCGGAATCTCGTGGCGACCAAAATACGATTGCTCGAACGCATCCGCGGTATCCCGAAGCCAATCACCACACTGCGAGTCATTGGTGCGAGTCTCTCGGACGTACCGGCCATTGGTTTTGCCGCGGCTGAGACGTAAGAATCCGATTCGATCGAGCAAAAGCAGTTGATGGCCGAGCAATAGGATGATGGCTTGATCGAATCGCCCGTCTTTCATCAATCGTTCGCACTCGGTGCGAAGGTTGACGTCGGTGCGGCGGAGTTCAGGTGGAAGGTGTTTGATCCGTTCGAGCAGGTCTTCGTCGGGGAGATTCGATTTTGCCTTGCCGGTCTGGGCGGTCGCGGCTCCGTCTCCGAATTGCACTTCGGCACGCGAAATCGCGTAGGTGATTGCCCCGACGATCAAGACGATCAATACGATGATCAGCACCCAACCGAGTAGATTTCCGAGCGTCACGGAGGAACCGAACATTCCGGTGCGTCCGCCGGTTGCGGCATTGTTGTTGGTTTGTGTCTGTGCGGCCTTCTTGATCTTTTTCGGTTTGGGAAGCCAACGGCTATCGCGGTGAATGGAGTCGTCGACTCGGGGCACCACCTCGACGGGGACGACTTCGCCGGTTTCCGAATCAAACCATGGAGCGCTGCCGAGCGATTGGCGGAGATCGACATTTGCCGATTCGGGAGGATCGTCGGCAACACATCGGCTCTCGATTCCCATCGCAAGAACCAACAGACACAGAGTCGTCGCTCGAATCATCGCGTCCCCTCCGTGCTCGTGTTCTTGACCGAAACGGCCGGGACCGTACGTGAATCGGGCGATCGAATCGATCCGGCTTCCTCACCGAATTGACGAATCGCTTCGGCACGCACCGCCAATTCGACGTCCCAACCTTCGAGCCGAATTCGTGTGTCCAAATACGCGATCATGCGAACGATGACGCTCAGGCCCGCGACCACCCAAAGCGAGAGCGGGAAGATGACAAGATAGATCACCAGACCAAAGTCCCAGTAGCCTGTTGTGATGCCGCGGACGAAAACGAGTGAGTAAAAGAAACCGGCGAAGAGCACAAGCAGCGTGATGCCGACGGAGAACCATCGACTGCCCACATCGTTTCCCGCTGGACGGTG
>JBCBLJ010000117.1:0-14152 GCA_038520195.1 Planctomycetota bacterium | reverse complement strand
ATGCTTGAGCCGAAGCTAAAGAGACCTTCCCCTGAAAGAGTGGTGTCACCAATGGTCTGGTTGAGGTAGAACTCGACGGCAATGGTTTCACCGGGTGCCGCGAAGTATTCACTTTCTCCAAACGAGAAATTAATCCCAGCAGTGGCGGTCGTTGTTGCGACGATAGCCAGACTCAATAGTGCGATGATTCGAGGCAGCATGTCGATTCCTTGAAATTCGTGGATGCAATACATCCGAGGTGCAATAAGAAACAGATTGCATCCCGGTCTATTGGCCCAACGGAATCAGCCAAATCGTCGAACGCGCTAAAATCAAAATTTTGGCGCTGCGTTTCGATTTCCTGCTCTCGCGGAATCAAAGCATTGAAGAACTGAGGAGCTTGGCGTACTATCGACTGATAGGGGAGTTCCTGGCTCAACCTGGGGCAGCTCAGTCTGGGGCACGAGGCTCGACTACGACTTTGAGCAATCTCTTTGGCGTCAGCGCGAGAGCATCGTGCCCACCGATTCTCAGCGTCGTTTTGTACACCGGCTCGGACCGTGTGTTGCTCAATCAACAGTGAATCAATTCGACAGCGAACGTAGGCCGCACGATTGAACATCTTTCAATCTTCCCACCGAGTTTGCCTTCACTCCGTGCGCTCTTTGCATGAGTATCTTTGACGAAAGAGAGCTACCCGATCTTTCGCATGAAGATTGGGCGCAAATGGTCGCTGAACTGAAGGTGCGTGCGAGGAATTTGCTGCGTGACAAACGTGAACAAGGGATTGGCTCCGACTCGCTCGTCCAATCGACCGTTCGCAAGCTTTGGGAAAAAGCCAAATTCGACCCCGAACTGTGGAAAAGCGACGATGAATTCTTTGCATTCGCTTATCGATGTATGGAGAACCACCTCAAGGACAAAATCAGCCGATCAAAATCGACCCGTCGGGGTGGTGGTTATGGTCGACGAGAGTTAACAGACGAAGCCTTCCGGATCGATTGCCACAGTGAGCTGAGCGTTGTCGATTTTCACTTGGACCTAATGCATTTCGCGAGTCGCAAGGACCCGCTTTTTGCTCGAATCATCGAGCACCGCGTTTACTGCCAAATGTCCAAGAAGGAGATCGCAAAGATCGAAAATTGCGGGCTCCGAAAAGTCTCATTCGTACTCGATTGGTGGAAAAATGTCATCGAAACAAATTGGGCGGTTTGACGAGTCGCAAGCGGAATCGATGTTGGCAGATTGGCTCGTCGACTGTGTCGAGCTTGCGCCCGAAGACGTCGGACGGTACGTCGAGCGGCTGAGAATGGATCCGGAGGCCGAGCCAGATTTGGTGAATCGACTTGAAGCGATTGTGTTGTCGCCGGATCCTGGACCAACGACTCACAAGTCACGGGACGTCGTGGGGGGGATTTACCGACTTGAGAAACGATTGGCTTCGGGAGCGATGGGCGACATCTGGACTGCGAGAGTCATTGCTGAGGATCCAGATCGCAACATGACTCGCGTTGCGGTCAAGTTCGCAGGCAATTTCTCGATTGACGCTGCCGTTGACGAAATGTTTGAGAAAGAGATTGCGGCACTGCGTGATCTTCATCACCGCAACATCGTGAGAATCCACGCGGCGTCGCGTGCCGAACGCTATGTCGTCATGGACTACGTCGAAGGCGAAACACTTGCCGAGTGGTTTCAACGCGAGAAATTGACGGGGCGGATCGCAAGCAACGCCTATCGATTCCAAGCTCTAATGATTGCCCGCCAGATCGTCGATGCGGTCGGCTACGCGCACGATCAGAGAATTTGCCATCGGGACCTGAAGCCCAACAACGTAATCTTGCGAGGATCGGCATGTCCTACCGTCATCGACGACCACGAACTTCTTTGTGAACACACCGCGGTCGTGATCGATTTTGGCCTGTCGCTCATCGGCGGATCGAGACCTCACCCAGTTCAAGCTGCGGCCGCAAAGTACTCCTCGGCGGCGATTCTCGATGGTGATTCAGCGACACAACCCGATATTTGGGCTCTCGGCGCGATTCTTTATGAGTTGATCACGGGTGAGACACCCTACGACTCTCAGCAGAGTTTTGAGAATGAGTGGCATCGTGCGGTGGACGAGCACGTTGGCTGTGAATCAGTCCCGCAGAGGATTGTGGACCTCTGTGATCGGTGTCTCACAAAACCGACGGAAATCAAGGGTGTGGTTCGCTATCATTGCAGGAACGGTCATGAGCAATTCAAGACGGTGGCTCAATTGAGGGAGGCGTTGGATGTTTGTATTCTCGAGCTAACAAATGCCGATGAGGTGGCTCCGTCGAACATAGTACCGCGAGCCGAGGTTGATGACCGGCATCCTCAACTCTCATCCGCCAAAAGTGTCAATCGATCGGGTGTCACCATTGGGTTTTCGGTAGTGATCGCGTCGATCCTCATTTCCTTGACTCTCTGGTCGTTCAAGCCCAATGCGGGCACCGTTGAATCGAGAGACCGAGTTGCGGCGCTTAAGGTTTTGCTCAAGGCGAATCCTGAGGACGTTGAGTCACGTTATGAGTTGGCTCGCGAGTATCTTCGCAGGAGTGAGCGGATCAACGCTGTCAACGAATATACGCTGGTGATCCAACAGACGAAGATCCACAGGCTACTTCTGCTTAGCAGCGTTCAAAGGGCCGCCACGTGGAGGAACCACATGCTTGCTGGCGCGGATATCAACTCGGTGGTCCAGTTGACCAGCCTTGATTTCGTAGAGCTTTTGGAGAGCTTGCATGCCGTAGAGCCCTTCGCCGAGGGAACGCTTGCAAAATACAAGCCGCTGATCCACGAGCAGCGTGGTTGGATTCATGGCATCAACGGTGAGATGGAGTTGGCGATCAGCGAGTATGAGAAATGCTTGGAACTCGTCGACAAGGAAACCGAACTCGCCGCAACTTCCCAAATCGGCGTCGGGCTCGCGCGGATAGGGCTCCAGGAGTTTCGGACGGGAGCGAAACAAGTGCTGGAAGGACTTTCCACCATACGCGGCGTGGACATGGAGGTCTTTCAAAAGGAGTTTGACTACAACTTCTACCTGATCGCGATGTGGCTCAAATACGTCGGAACTTCGGACGAAGATTTCTCGACCGAGGAAATCGATGAGGCGATTGAGAACACAATGCGACTTCGCGAGTGGGTTTCGCTCGCTAGTCGTCGCGAGATACTGGGAGTCCTTGCAACTCTTCTTGCCAAGAAGGGTGACTGGGTCGGGGCGGCGTCGTTCGCCAACTCAGCGGGACAGTCGAGGAACCTTATTGGGGAAGTGAATGATCTGAGTGTCGACCTCGACAAGCTCAAAGAGTGCATTCGGAACAAGAAGACGTATCGCGAGGATAAAGAGTGGATGAACCAATTCCGTAAAGGTTCGGAGCCATCCGCCCGTGACTAGTTAGTGAACACGGGTGGGTAGCGGCAGGGGACAGCGGCAAGAGGGGGACAGCGGCTCCAACGGACTCGTAGCCAACTTGAAGGGATCGGCGTCCAGCTGAGGGGTCAAATGACTATCTGGAAGTTGGAGCCGAACCGTCCATAGTCCTGCCCGTCGACGTCACCATCTTTGTCGGAGTCGAACACGGGGTTGAATCCAGGTTGGCCTTCGCTCAACTGGAAGCTTGCTGCGAAACGTCCGTAATCCTGGCCGTCAACGTCGCGGTCGCCATCGCTGTCACCGAAGAGACGGAAGAAGTTGTCGGCCGGTTCTCCGTAGTGATAGTCATCTCCACCGGAACCATTCGCATCCCCGTCCAGCGGAAGCACGCCCGCGGCGATTCGATCGGCCTTGAGCGTCAGACGGTAGTTGCCGTCGAGAAGACCTCCCGGTCCCACTGAGGAGCCGGGCAGGAACGTCAGCACGATGTGGGAAGAAGGCCGGAGTGAATCGGTTCCTGGCGAGAATTCGACGTTCACCGGTTGGTTGGTGTTGAGATTGATCAGTTCAATCGGGCTTCCGCCTTCGGTGTCCAGCACCACGGGTTGATCGAAAAGGATCTGAACCCGTTCGACGATGGACCGTTGAGCCTGACCATCGTTGACGAGGATCTGTTCGACAATCGCCGGTGGTCGCGTTTCGAATGCACCGATGTCGACGGTGGCGAGGCCCGAGCGATCACCGTCGATGATTCTCGGAAATCCGTCGCCACGTTGATCGTTGTCCAGTGCGGCGTCGGCGTCGCCAATCGCTTCCGTATTGTTCCCCGCGTCGATCGCGGGACTGTCATTGAGTAGTGCATGCGTTCTCGTTGCCCCGCCGTAGTTGCCCAACGGTGCGAGCATCGGATCGACGCCGACCAAGTTGCCGTTGGTCCCGTGCGTCAAACCACCAGACGTGGTCGCATCTCCGATCAAGTTGAAAGAGCTCGCAGCATCGAGCGAGTCCGCTTCGTCAGGAGCCGTCGTGCCGCGGAAGTTACCGGCAATGATCGTGTTGTGAAGGGTCGCATTCCCATCAATTCCACCGGCGGTACCCGAACCGCTGTTGTCGCTGTCAGCGATGTTCTCGACGATTGTTGAGTTGCGAATCAACATCGGTGTTCCGCGATTGGCGATTCTGCCGCCATTCAACGTCGCCTGATTGCCCGAAACCGTCGAGTTGATCAACGTCAGATTGCTGCCGCTTCCATTGAAAACGTAGATGCCGCCGCCCTCGTTTTCCGATTGATTCCCATCGATCGTTGAATCGACGACCGTCGCAATGCCACTGTTGTAGATGCCACCGCCGTTGGATGTCGCCGTATTCTCACTGATGGTCGAGCGGATCACGTGGAGTGTGCCTGCGTTAAAGATGCCGCCGCCCGATCCGGCGATATTCGAAGTGATGACCGTGTCGCTCACGGTCAGGGACGATCGGTTGCTGATCCCGTTGCCCAGAGCGTTGCGGATCGTCAGACCGGAGATGTCAACGGTCGTTCCCGAGTTTGCGATAAAGATGGGAGACTGATCGTTGCCCGATACGGTGAGCGAAGAGGCGCCGGGGCCAACGATCGTGGTTGATCGAGAGATCTCGGGAAGCGCCGTGCCTCCAAGAACGATTGTCCCACCAGTCAGCGACTGATCAAACGTGATGGTGTCGGCATTCGGACGCGCGTTGGTGGCCGTGAGCACCTCGCGAAGAGAGTTACCGGCGCCGAGTCCAAGTCCGCCATCGTCTTCATCAAGAAGCGTCGTGACGACATTGTTCACCGGATCGTGCTCGTAGGCACCGATGTCGTAGGGGATGTGTCGAAACGCTCCGTTGTAGTCGTCAAACGCGGCGTCATCGTCGGTACCGGCGTCATTGGCGGCGGAGGCGTCTTCCATTTCAAACAGCGTACCTGTTTCGAACATCGGATCGACACTGAGATTGAATTCCGCGTCCGACGGAGTGCTGTTGGCATTCGTGGTCGTTGCCGATCCGAACGCTGCCGGATAATTGACCCAATTGTCGCCCGAGCTGTCGAAGACGTTGTTGAATCCAACTTGACCCGCCGTCGGTGTGAAGGCTTCGGTCGCCTCGATCCCGTTCGCGTTACCGACAAGGTTGTTATTCCGGATCAGCCCAAAGAAACGAACTGAACTGTGAGAGACTCCCGATCCTCCGTTATTTGCAATCGTATTGTTGACGACCTCAGACCAATTCGTACCGTCTCCAGATTGTGTCAACTGGAAACCATGGTTGGTATTGTCCGTTACGATGTTGTTCGTGTAGCGTCCAGATGTTCCGCTGCTACCGAAGGCACCGACCTGTTCCGATGCTGATGCGCGGATACCAACGTCGTTATCGTGGACATAGTTCTTCGAAACCACCGGATTGGCTCCAACGCTGGCTGCGAGTCCGCCGAATGCCGAATACGACGCGCCAACGGTGATGCCTGCGGCCCCGTTGTTGTCGATTTCGTTTGCCACGATGGTTGGGCTGGATCGAGTGCCCGTGCCGGTCGAATTGCTGACTCCGTTAGCGGCAACGAGCACACCGTTGCCGCCGTTGTGGTGGATTCGGTTCTCTTGAATGATCACATCGAGCGAATCGATGAACTGTCGGCTTCCGGCGCGAACCTGGACACCGTTGTCTTCATTTTGGTGCACCTCCGACCAGCGCACGGTGAATTGCGGGTTGTTGACCCTCTCGATCTCGATGCCAGTTTCTGCGTAGGAAATGTCAGTATGCTCAAAGATCGAGCGAGCCTGGCTTGTCGCTTTGAAGTCGACACCGATCCAATCTCCCGGGGCAGGGGGCGATGCCAGGCTCGTCAGCACGATTTCGTTGCCAGGCTGTCCTTGCGCGAGAACGGTTCCGCCGACGTTGAGTCTTGACGCGGTGTCGAATTGGAGGGTTGTGCCAGGATCGATCGTTAGCGTGGTGTCTGCCAGCACAACGACATCAAAGAGCACTTCGTACGTGTCCGAAGGCAGCGTCCCTTCGAGACGTCCACCGATCGTCTTTCGGGTGGCTGTGTCGTCGTCTTCGACATCAATTGCGACCGAACCGCTCGTCCAGTCGGTCGCCGAAGCAATGATGCTCGCCGCTTGAGTGCCATCGATCAGGAAGTCATTTTGCGTCGAGACTTCGAACGAGGCTTCCAAGTCACCCGCGGGTATCGTGACGGTCGGCGGCACCAAGAGTTCGGTTTCGTCATCCGAAACCAGACTCACGACGAGGTCGCTGTCCAAATCCACGTTCCGGCGAACGGTTACGGTTGCGGCGTCCGGTCCCGTGCCTTCATTGATCACGGGGGAATCGACGAGAAGGGTGAAGGTCGCCGGTTCGTCGTCAAACACGGTCAGATCCACCGGACGAGGCACCAATCCCGAGCTGGCGGCGAAGAGCTGAAGACTTTGAGGTCCGTCGACCTCGACATCGTTGACGATCGTGACGGGGACGTCGACCGAAGCCAGCCCGGCAGGAATGGTGGCGGTCATCGGAACGGAGGCTTCGCTTTCGTCGCTGCTGGTGAGCGCGAACTCGAGCGGATCGGTCAGATCGCCTTCTCGTGTGACGGTCAGTGTTACCGCGTCCGATGTCCCTTCGACGGTTTCTGTCACGTTCAACGCAACGGTGATCGGCACACCGCTTTCGACGAAAAGGTTGTCGTATTGTCGGCCAAGTCCGTCAAATGGAAAGATGTCACTCCCAAACTGACGGATCTTGATCAAAAAGTCCGACGTGTATTTGATGCCGGCCAAGGCGATCGCAGCATCAAGGTCGATGACACGTGTGATCCAGTCGTTGGAGCGGTCCAATCCCGGTGCTGCCGTAAACCACGTGGCACCCCCGTCGTTGCTGACGAAGATCCCGTCATCTTCGGTGTTAGGATCTCGGCTGTTTCGTTCGTCAAGTTGAACGCGAACACCTGATTGACCCGCAAGATCAATGGAGAGAATGGCTTCGTTAAGGCCGACGATTGACGGCGTGTTTCGCAAACGCAGCTCATTGCGTTCAAGGCTCTCGAAAAACTCAATGGAACCGCCATCGCGGGACTCAAAGTACCAGTTCTCCCCGGGTTCGGTCGGGTCGTCGAATCCTTGAAAGTACGGAAACGCGGTTGGTACCGGATCGATTGAAAACGTGCCAACAAAACGATCATCAAGTGATTCGTCGTTCGCGTTGTCCCCGTCCTGGTTCATCGAATTGCCATCAGGATCTTCGACGTGAGGGCCAACCAAAACGCGATAGAGTCCCGGTTGGGTTTGTGGGGCATCGAACGCTGCCGTGAATAACTGTTGGTTGCCGGAGTCGACCGGAACGCCCGGAACCGTCACCGGAAGTTGGAAGAGTGGCGGTTCGATGACAATGTCGTGGCCGGTAAACGTGGACGTCTCAATCGGTTCATTGAAGTTGATCTCAACGTCCGTCACCGGTGACGCGGTCGTGCCGGTCGGCGTCATGCCGACGACGGAAGGCCCGACAGGGTCTCGGTTGGAGATCCGCACATCGTCGATCGTAACGGGTCGCGAACCCACTTTCGTGAATCGCAAGTAAACGTCAGAGTCGATGTCGATCGACACGTTTGCAAGCGTCTGGTCCAAGTCATAAAAGTAGTTCACGTAATCACCGACCACGGACCGTATCTGAGTTCCGAACTCGACAAACGTGATGCCGTCTCCGCTGGCGCTGAGTTCAACGTTGTTGCCAAGGTGCTCGTGGAGGCGTTTGATGCGAAAGTCAAACGTCAGATCGGTGGCGGAGCTTTGAGAGGAAAGGTCCAGGAGCAAGGTCGCGTGCGGTGATTGGCTGAATCCGCTCGAGTTGGCGTCAAAGATCAGGTGTTTTTCGCCTGAAAATGGACCTTGGTCCGACGCCAAATCAATTGGACTCGACACATGGCCTTCGAAACTCCATCCCGGGAGCGCGTCGAGGCCGTCCACTTCGAAGTCTTGAAAGTAGGGGAAAACTTGTGCCGTGGGTGGGCCAAGCACGAATTCCGATTGAAATGAATCGTCGTCCGCCTCGCCGTTGATCTGATCCTGATCCTGGTTCAGCGCGTTGCCGGCCAAATCCGTGATCTCGGTTGGGATGGCTAAGCTGTAGTTGCTTAAAGCCGTCTGTGGATCGCTCAGATTGACGGTAAACGTCATCTGGTCTCCGCTGTCGACCGGGTCGCCAGCCAGCAAGACCTCGTTGCCGCTGACGTCGACCAATTGGATGTCGTCGGCGGTGAAGGACGCGACACCGATGGGCTCGCTGAACGTGATCTGAAACTGGGAAAGCGGAGCGGGGACGACAGACGAAGGCGTGATCGAAACGATATGCGGCCCATCCGCGTCGCGAGCTGCGATTCGAAAGTCATCAATGCGCGCGAACGCTCGGATATTGCCCGTGTGATTCAGACGCAGATAAACATCCGAGTCACGTACGATGGACGCTGCGTCGAGCTCGGCGTCTAAATCGTAGAAGTAGTTGTTCCATTGAGCGAATGTGGTTGAAAACGTCGTCCCAAAATCAACCCATGTCGCACCGTCGTTGCTCGCGCTGACCCAAACAGTGGATCCATAGACAGCATCGCCGCGCATGCCGAAGAAGTCCAGTGAGAGATCGGTCGCACCTGATTGCAAGGAAAGATCGAGCAAGAGTTCGGCACTTTGCAAGTTGCCAGCTCGACTGGTCAGACTGAGGGACTGTGCGCCCGAATAGAAACGAGAGTCGAGCGCGATACTCCCAGGCTGGTCGGTATGAAAACTCCAACCGTCCAGAAGCGAAAGATCGGTGACTTCGAAACCTTCGGCGATGGGGAGTGTTTCGGCGGTCGACGGACCGATTTCAAAGTTGCCGACGAACCCGTCATCGGCTGGCTCACCGTTGAGAGCGTCGTCGTCCTGATTCATCGGATTGCCCGCCACATCATTCACATTCGGGCCGATCTCGATGAGATAGTCGCCTCGGAGCGTTTGAGCCTCGAAGTCGAGACGGAAATTGGTTTGATCGCCGCTGTCGATCGGGTCGGTGGCGAGCGAAATCTGAAGTCCATCCGCACCGTAGACGACGACGTCATCGCGGGTGAATGTCGTCGCATCGATCGCTTCCGAAAAGCTGACGTCGACCGAAGCGACGGGTCCAGCAACCAGTGAATCCGGCGAGATCGAGCTCACCTTCGGACCGATGACATCACCGAATTGACCGATGCGAACGTCGTCAATCACCGCCTCGTGAATGGAATGAAAGGCGGATTGCCGGAATCGAAGGAAGACGTCCGCGTCAAGTAGGATTCCCGCGCCGCCGAGCTGCTCGTCAAGATCGTAGCGGTAGTTGACCCAAGTGTTGGCGGTCGGTCGGAGCTCCGACGAGAGTGCGGTCCAATTCGTTCCATCGCCACTCGCTTCGACATCCATGAACCAGCCGATGGCCGTCGATGAATTGAGTCGCCGGATCCAAAAATCAAACGTCAGATCCGTGGCGCCCGCGACGCTGGAAAGGTCCAACTCGAGTGTGGCCGAAGACGTCGAGTTCACGAAGTCACTCGACACGTCGAAACGAAGGGAATTCGTTCCGCTTTGTGTTGCTGTCGCAGTGTCGATGTCGACGGTACCGGCACCAGTGGTCGCGAAGGTCCAATCAGTCAACGCGGACAGGTCAGCCACTTCAAAGCTCTCGATCAGCGGCACTGTGGCCGCCAGAACTCTTCGATCTTCCAATGACTCGGCGAGGATTCTCCGCCGTGTGCGGATCCCTCGATACAGATTTCGTCTCAGTTGCTTCATTGCTCCGCCTAATCGCAAGTTAGCTCTGCGCCCGTGATCCGGCCTGATCTTCAGGGCCGCGCCCCCCTAGCGAGAGCGATCATAGAAGGGGACCGTTTGGTTGTGGGCGGGGCGCGCGAAAATTAGATGAAAAAGCGATCGTTCACTTGTCATCGAACCATCGGCATTGCGCCAATTCTGCACTGTCGGTCCAGACGACCGCATCATTGCCTTTCGGGGCAGCTCAAAAAACGGCGGGTGCGAGAGTACTGTACGGCCCGTCCATCATGCGCGGCGTGCACATGGAGGCCTTCCAGAAGGAGTTCGACGACAGCTTCGGGTGAAGTCTCGAAGTCGTTCGCTACTGACGAGGACTAGGCGGACCAAGTCAGTGAGCCCGTGCTTTGCGAAAACGACTCGCTTTCGATTCCCGCGCGCTGCAGCATGCTCACGAACAGGTTGCACAACGGCGTCTCGGATTTGGCGACGTAGCCGCCGTGATCGTATCCGCCGCCAGCGAGGAAGACTGGAAGGTTCCGAGCATCGTGGGCGTTGGCGTTGCCGAGGTTGCTTCCGAAGAGGACCGACGTGTGATCCAGCAGACGTTTCCCGGCTTCTGGCTTGGCTTTCATTTGATCCAGAAGGCCCGCGAAGGAGCTGACGATCTCGGTCTCGATCCGCTCCAATTCGGCGATCTTGGTTGGGTCGAGACCGTGATGTGAGAGGTTGTGATGGTTACCGGTCACGCCGTCGACTTTGGGCACGGTATAGTGGTCTTGAATCATCACACTGACCACGCGCGACGAGTCGGTCTGGACGACCAACGGAACCAGGTCCAGTAGCAGACGAGCACGGCCTATCAAGTCCGCGTTGTCCTTGATGTCTTTGGGTTGCTCCTCGACGACCTTTGGTTTCGGGCGATCCATCCATCCTTGAACGGCCGCGATGTCGATTTCGGTGTCGCGCACCGAGTCAAAGAAATCATTCAATAAATGGTTGTCGGTCGCGCTCGCTTGGCGTTGCAGGCTCTTGCGCTGCGAACCAAGTTGATCGAGAATGCTACGACCATCCTCCAAGCTCTGTCGTTGCTTGCGAACGTCTTCGGGCTTTCCGTCGAGAAAGAGTTCGGCGAACAGGTTCGCGGGGCTGGTCTGAGCGGGAATCATGACGCCGCCGCTGGTGTAGGACTGACTCTGCGGTCTCGATGTTCCAAGAGTGATTGAGCGATGGCGGGTCGCGTTACCGAAGTGATTCGCGGCGACTTGATCGACCGAAATCGAATTGCGAAATCCTCCCATCCCGGGTTTCCGCGCCGCTGTCAGCCAAGTCATCTCACTATCGTGCGGTTGCCGGCCGGTTTGGTCCTCGTGTTGCAAACCGGAGAACAGAGTGAAGTCGTCGCGATGTTCTTTTAGCAGTTCCAGGTAACGCGTCGATTCATAGTCTTTGCCGGGACTGCTCGGCCAAAGATTCGGGCCGTGCAGCCCGAGTGTTGTGCAAAGAAAAACGAGTCGCTGGGGTGGTTCGGGCTCACCGGCAGCGAGCGCGGGTCGCATGGATTCCAGTAGCGGAAGTGCGATCGAGACGCCAGACGCGCGAAGCAGTGTGCGACGGTCAATTGGTCGTTGCATAGATTCGATTTCAGTGACTATTTGTGTCGAAACAGGTCGCTTTGAATGACTTGATGAATCAGATCGCGAATCGGAAAACCGTCGTCGCGGGTGTCGTCGAGAATTGCGCGAATTTTCTCTCGGTCCGCGAATTGAATTTCCGCTCCGGTGGAGTAGACCACTAGGTTGGAGACGAAGTGGCTGGCAATTTGCTCGCGTTGGTTGAGTAGCAAACGCTTGAATTCTTGGATGCCGTCGAACGCATTGCCTTCGGCTGTTTCACCACTTGCGTCAACG
The DNA here is from genome assembly GCA_038520195.1 of Planctomycetota bacterium. GTDB lineage: Bacteria > Planctomycetota > Planctomycetia > Pirellulales > Pirellulaceae > Stieleria. The sequence goes on along the minus strand of JBCBLJ010000117.1, from coordinate 2,084 downwards.
GGTGGTCCTTTGTGATAGGTCGCTTGGCTGAAGAATGCGGCGAAACCACTGCCGGCTCCGGTGGCCCGATAGTGCGTTCGGTACCTTCCGATCGGGTCAAAGCACTCCAGCGCGAAGCCTGGTGGATCGATCTCGCGGTGGCAAGCGTTGCATGATTCCACATCACGGTGAGCGGCAAGGACTTCTCGAATTGTCGTTTTTCCACGGATATCGGGTTCAATGGAGCCGACCGAAGGTGGTGGCGGCGAAGGAGGCGTTCCCAGGATCGCCGTCAAGACAAAGTTTCCGCGGGTAACGGGTGAGGTCACCGTCCCGTTGGCTGTCGTCTTTAGCACGGAGGCTTGTGTCAAAACGCCTCCTCGCGGGCTGTCTTCGGGCAAGTCGATTCGGCGGAAGTGTTGTCCGGTGACGTTCGGGAGCCGATAGTGCTCCGCCAAACGGCGGTTGGCGAACGTGAAATCCGAGTCGATCAGATGGTCGAGACCGAGGTTGTTTTCGATGAGTGCCGCGAAGAACAGTTCCGTTTCCTTCTTCAGCGCGTCGGCGAGGAGTTCGTCGTACTCGGGGTACAGTTTCTCGTCGGGGGAGGTCGCGTTGATCTTGTTCAGTCGCAACCACTGGCCCAGGAAATCCTCGACAAATCGTTCTGCCTTTTCATCCTCCAGCATGCGGTCGACTTGGTCCGCAAGAACGCTCGCCTGACCGAGTTGCCCCTGATCGGCCAGTCTCGTCAGTTCGGCGTCGGGCATTGATTTCCAAAGAAAGTAAGAAAGCCGACTCGCGAGAGCGTGATCGTCGAGCTTTCCGGGTTGGCCGCCGAGGAGCAGGAACTCGGGTGAGGTGAGCATCGAAAGCATCGGGACTCGAATCGTTTGCTCATAAGGTCGCTCTTCTTCGATCGTCTTTTTCGCCAGGGCCATCAGTGGTTCGAGTTCTTCGGGCGCGATGTCGCGTCGGAAGACTCGTTTAGCAAAGCGAGTCAGCGTTGCTTCTGCGGTTTCGAGCGCGTCTTTCCGCAACTCCACGCCATACCGTTTCCAAGCTCCGCGATTGACGAGATCCGTACCTTGCAGCAATTGCTCGGTACTGGGGGGAGGCCAGGATTCCGTCATCGGACCTTCGATGCGTTGATCCTTGATGAGCAGACCGGGACCGCGGTAGTTCTTCGAGCCTCCCGCGGCCGTCAGCGCGCCGAAGCTTTCTTCGATATCGAGCGTCGTGTAAAAGGTGTCACCTGGTTTCAAAAAGATGTCGATGACGATGGTTTCCGGCTGGCCAGGCTCCAGGTCTTGTGAGCAAAGCAATGTGGCGCTGCCGCCGGCTTCCTTACGAATGATCTTGGCTGTGATCGGTTTCTTCGATTGGTACGCCGCCAATTCCGATTGGAGGCGGTAGACGCCGGCGACGGTAACGTTGAAGCCGCCCGCCGAAGAGGTGATCAAATAATCGGTTTCGCGGAACAGAGCCACGCCCTCGCCGTCGACCCGTCGTGTGACGTTGCCACCGAACTGCAGTGGTTTGTCATGGAATTCGTTGAGGAACGGGCTGCCTTCAAAGTCCAGACGCTTCTTGCGAAACGGATTTGGCTCCAAACGGATCGCCGCGCTGATTGCTCGGTCGGCCGCATCAAGGTACGCCTGAAGATGCACCGCCGAGATGCGTTGGGTCAAGCCGACGGTATCAAAGCTGCCCGATTCGACTTCATCGGGAACGTCGCTGACGAGATCGCCGTCGATCTCAAACAGGTCCGCGAGTGTATAGCCCAATTCAAGTTTGGTGAGTCTCCTTGAAGCGACGCGACCGATGCGAGTTTGTCTTTCTCGGCTCGCGCCGTCGAGCTTGTGATGCAGCGTTTTTAAGGCGTCTTGCAACAGAGTTGGGTCAGGGCGATCGGCTCCTTCGGGAGGCATTTCGCCCGCCGACACGCGGTCGAAGACTTTCTCCCACGCCTTGAAGTTCGCCGGGTCCGCGAGTTCGTCGTTCAAGCTTTCGAGATTCAAGCCCGTCTCCGTTCCTGCGTCATGACAGGACACGCAAGAGGATTCAATCATTAGACGTGGTGCCGATGAAGAATCGTCGGCGGT
>JBCBLJ010000306.1:0-8831 GCA_038520195.1 Planctomycetota bacterium | reverse complement strand
TTCGGAAAGATGCCGCGCTACGGCGAGGGCATCGCTAAAGAGCCTCCGCGCCTCAGGAAGATTCCCTTCCGCGAGCGCAAGGTTACCGAGCCTTTCGAGAGATACTGAAACGTCACGTTGCCAGCCGGCGTTGCCGGGGGTCGATCCGGAAAGATGCTGCGATATGGTGAGGGCATCGCTAAAGAGCCTCCGCGCCTCAGGAAGATTCCCTTCAGCGATCGCAAGGTCACCGAGCTTGTTGAACGCTACTGAAAGGTCACGTTGCCAGCTGGCGTTACCGGGGTCCGATTCGGCAAGACGCTGTCGAACACTGAGGGCATCGCTAAAGAGCCTCCGCGCCTCAGGAAGACTCCCTTCCGCGATCGCAAGGTCACCGAGCTTGTTGAACGATACTGAAAGGTCACGTTGCCAGCTGGCGTCGCCGGGGTCCGATTCGGCAAAACGCTTCGCTACGGCGAGGGCATCGCTAAAGAGCCTCCGCGCCTCAGGAAGATTCCCTTCCGCGAGCGCAAGGTCACCGAGTTTGTTGAACGATATCGAGTGTTCCCTCTGCCAAAACGAATCGGAATCGATCTCAACTTTCCTGCCCAGCCAATCCAACATGCTGGTCGTGGTTAACCGCGACCATTCCAATCGTCCAACCTGCGTGAGTCGTTCTGCCCCGTCGTAAAGGAGGTAGTCGCCAAGTGGCATCCACAAGCTATAGCTCGAGTCTGCTCTCAGTATCGCCGACGCGTGTTGTAGATTGCGTTGAAGGTCATCCGCGGACAGTTCGCTAGCAGTCAGAGATTCGGAGAGCCGCTCGCGTAAGAACTGAGCCATTCGTTCAAGAATCGAACGATCCACATCTCTCCTGCATCGAGAAAACTGATAGGCGAGCACATGCGCGAACTGTCGATGTCCATCGATGTTGGCAAGCCGTATTAGGCCAAGATGGATGAGTCTTTTGATAGCCTCGCGAACTTCGATTCTCTCTTCAACTTCGAATGCGGCTTGCACCATTTCCACCGAAAACGCATCGCTCGCCAGTGATGCCGCAACGGAAAGTACCTGCCTTGTCAACTCATTCAGTCCGCGGACACTACGCTCATATAACCATTCGAGAGTATGTTCCGCATTCTCTGGATCATTGAGCCGTAAGGTGGGGTCCCTCTCCCACTCTTCGACGAGCCATGAAGCGTCCTCATCTCCGAGCGACAAGAGTCCACCGGCCCAGGTGATAGCAAGTGGGTGCCCGTCTAGCAACGCGAGGATTCGGTCACGTAAATGCTCCGCAGTCCGCTTTCCGCTCAATGCATTCAACAAGTTACCCGCGTCGGTGTCATTGAGCGTTTCGTCCAACTCCACACAACGGGTACCCAAGGTTTGTATCTTGTCTCTCGTCAGCACCAGCGAGCAGTTTTCAGGCGAAAGCACGGACAGCAACTCATTCAAGACGGGGCGGCCGTCTTCACCATCCGCCAGCTCCGCACCCTCGACGATGACGAGTATCTGCTGCCCCCTGCATGCTCTGAGAGCTCTGTTGCGGGGGGCTTCGTTCGGGTCGGATTCTCGACCGCCAAGTGCGTCAGCCAGGTGGGCGTATAGTAGGGCAAAATCACACTGTGATGTATAGAGATTGAGGTAGACGACGCCGTCGGGGAAGGGACTCGACGATAGTTCCTCTGCGCTCCTACCAACCACTTGGGCAACGGCCTCAGCCGCGAGCGCCGTCTTTCCGTATCCGGCCTGCCCCACCACGCTCGTGTCCCGACGGTCGCGAAGCAACTGAACAAGTTGGTTCTTTTCTTTGCGTCGACCATAGAATTTTCCGACCGCCGCTTGAGGTAGCAGACGCGGTGGCGAATTCTTAGCAAAACCGCTTGAGTACTCAACGATATTACGGGCCAGCTTAAGGACGCTAACGCGAAGCTTACGCTTTTGTGACTCTTCCTCGACACCCTGCAACTCATCAACTTCAAACTTATGCCATTCCGCAAGCCAAAGGAGAGCTGCATCAATGCCCTCGGTGAATCCAATCTCTTTTGCGGTATTCAGGCACCGAGTGAGTGCCCGCTCGATACCACCTCCCTCGATGTCATCGCCCGCAACACACTGCTCAACGTAATCGAACAAGTCGGACGGTTTCTCGCCGGTTTTGGCCATTCCTTACGCCACAAAAAGAACAATCAAAGTTGCCGTGATTCGGTGCTGACAGGGCGGTAGTGTACCACCCCGCGGATGCAGGGCGGGTACGGTCGAGTGCCATTGAACTACACCCGTTCCAACGCCAACGCGGCGGGCCTTTGTTCACGAACGAAGCGTGTCCCGGTTGCGTGTCGACAACCAGAAAAAAATCTCTATCTTGGTTTTTCGCGGACGAAGGACCTAACACGGTCCATACTCGGCACCGCGCACAGCATTCTTACCCCCCCCCTGCCCGCGCGCGGGCGAAGCGCTCGCCGCGACGCGGCGCAAGGTGAACACGTTGACACGGCGAAGACATGGCAAAGAAAGCAGCGGCGAAACGCAAACGGATGACACTCGCCGAGGTGCTCAACGTTGACACGGGGCAGGTGCTCGCCGTGTTGCGTGGTGATGGCGGGCTATCGCTTCGCCGCATTGAGTCAGAGACTGGCGTGAACCGCTCGACACTGTCGCGCATCGCAAACGGCAAGATCGATTCAGCGAGCGCGGAAACGTATCGCCGTCTAATGCTTCTCGCGGTTGATCACAATCTATTCTGAAATTCTCTCGGAGGGTGGTTGACATTCAACAACCACACACCGATACTTCCATCGTCGGGTTGACATTGTGCAACCGTGACACCCACCACACACCGCGACAACGTCGCAAAGGGAAACGATGAAGACTTCACTGCGGATCAAGCTGTTTGTCGAATCACACGAACACCGTGCAGACGTGATGCCGAACGGGCATGTTCGAATTGCGATTGTCGAAACACTCGACGGTGCAATCGCTGGACATTCGATTCACTACGCGGAGGACATGGAAAACGCGCGTTTTATTCTCGGCTATTGATTCAACCACCAACCACACCCGACAACGCGACCACGTCGCAAAGGGGTCTCAAATGCCTATCTCTCTACCGGTTGCGGATGCGCCCGCAACGCCAAACGAAACCGAGGCACCCTCCCACGTTTGCAGTGCTCCGAATTGCTCCAACGGCAACATTCACGCCAAGGGGCGCTGTCTCAAACACTACAACGCAATCCGGCAAGCTAAACGCCAATTGCAAGGGATCGACGCGCCAGGTTGCACGTGCCGAAAAGAGGGATGCGAACAGCAATCCTTTGCGCAAGGGCTTTGCGAAGACTGCTACTTGATCTGGTTTGATTCGCCACCCAAACCGCAACGGCGTAAGCGTAGCGAAGCGACCGAAACCCCGCCGACACTCGCCCCGCAACCACGCCAGCAACCGAAACCCGTTGACGTTTCGGAGTCTGATCACCCGGCGCTTGCGGAAGTTCTCGAGCTAATAGAATCGGGGGAAAACGTGATGCTTGTCGGGCCAGCTGGAACCGGCAAAAGCTACCTTGCCGAATCGGTCGCGAAGAAACTCGGTCGTCGCTTCGGTTCTATCTCTTGCTCGGCCGGAATGTCGGAGTCGCATCTTGTCGGGCGCATGCTTCCCATCGGGGACAGTGGCGCTTTTGAATTCGTTTCGACCGAGTTTCTAGAGTGCTATGAAACTGGCGGCGTGTTTCTGCTTGATGAAATGGATTCGGCGGACCCGAACGTTTTGCTGGTGATCAACTCGGCGCTTGCAAACGGCTATTTGTCGGTGCCAGCGCGACACGGAAACCCGCGTGCGAAACGCCACCCGGATTTTGCATTGATCGCTGCTTGTAACACGTTCGGCCGCGGCGCGGATCGGCAATACGTGGGACGGTCTCAGCTGGATGAGTCGACGCTAGACCGGTTTCGAATCGGCACGGTTGCGGTCGACTACTGCCAGACTCTCGAGCGTCGTTTGTTTACTGGAATCGCCGGCGAGTGTGACGACGCAATCGAGCTACTTTCCGCGATCTGGGGTTATCGCTCCGCAGTGTTCAGCAATCGGCTCGAGCGTTGCGTTTCGACACGTTTTGTGATCAGCGCGGCAAAGGCTTTCGCGCGTGGTCGTGACCTCGACTACGTCAGAGGAAAACTGTTTTCGGGTTGGCGCGCCGATGAGATTCGCAAGGCAAAGGGGGCGTGATCGATGGCAACCGAATCCAAAGTTTTCGAATCAATCGCGGAGTTCGTCGACAATTGCACGGATTCAGCGCTCGCATTTGAGGCCCAATCAGGCGTGAAGTTTCTCGGGCGAAACATGAGCGGGGACACCCGGCGCAAGTCACAGGACGCGTATGAACCCGGAATGAAGCTATTGGATGAATGCCGCGACGAAGTGCGCGACATGGTTCCACCGGCCCCAAAGAGTCGATCGCGTCGGGCACGGTTTGATGAATTCGACGGCGATGATATCTGTTTGGATCGGTTGCGGACCGGCGCGCCGTTCTGGCGGACGTCGCGACGTGAAGAGACAACCGGCCCACAAACGGTGACGGTTGTCGTCGATCTTGCGGCTAGCGCATCGAGGCGGGCCGCTGACGTTGCTTGGCGCGGTCTCGCGGCAATCCTGATTGCCGAACAACTGGAGCAATCAGGGATCCGCGTGGAATTGTGGGCGGCCGCGATGTCTGAAAAGACCTACGAAAACGGTGATGGGTGCTCGCATGCGATCAAGTTGAAAGACGCGTCGGCACCACTTGACCTAGTCGCGGTTGTAAACGCCACATCGGGATGGTTCTTGCGAACGTTTATTTTCGCCAGTTCCACTGTCAGCGCGAGCGGTTCAACCATTCAGCCGCACTATGGAATCCCTTTTGCGCCCAACGTTGTAACCGCATCGGCGCTTCTTGGCGTCGACGTCGACGCGGTCGTTTCGGATTGCTGGGATCGGTCCGCGTGCATTGAGACCATCGAACAAGTGCTAGGGAGGTTTGGCGCGGTCGCGGCTTGACTGAATGCCACGCGGGACGTGAACCCGGATCCCGCGTGGTCGCTCTTTCCGGGTTCGTTGGGTGTGAACGTATCGCACCGACGATGTTTTCAACACGTTTACGACGTAGAAACATGGCAACCAAATCGAAGCGCCGTCGGCGCAGGCGCGAAAGCACCGAAACGCGAGAGCAACAACTCGCACGGATTCAAGCAAGTGACAATGAATCGAACTATCCAGCCATCGTTGCGGGGTTCACCGCTCGAGGCATTCCCGCGGAGGACATTCAACCACGCGAGAACGTATTGACCTATCGCGCTTGGCAAGCCAAGGGTCGGCAGGTCCGCAAGGGTGAAAAGTCAGTCAAGATCGAGGTTTGGATTGAGTACGAACAGAAGGATGCTGCTGAGGGTGAAGAGCCCAAGGGACGCACCCGCCGTTCGGTCGCGGTATTTCATGTCTCGCAAACCGATCCTATCGAAGGGGATCGGCCGCTACCCGAAACACGGCCAGACTCCGAGAAGCCGAACGAGGACAAACCGCAGCCCCGCCGAAATGGCGGCAACGATCCGAAACACTCACCACGGCGAAAGGGTGTCAGCTCGGAGCGACTACGAACACTAGCCGACAACATGCAAACCAAGATCGACGCCAAACTTGACCCAGCCATCGGTCGCCAGAATTGGACGCGTCGACGCGCTGGGATTGCCGCAAGCATGCGTGAAGAGGGATACGCTTTGCAGCGAATCCAGTCTGCGCGGCGAAAGATGGCGGACGCCATCGACGCTGGCGAGTTGCCCGATTGCCTGGCGGGTGTCTACTCCGAGGGTGATCTAACGCAGCTCACTTCCGAATACTGGACGCAAGGCAACGGCCGAGAGCGTTTGACGCAAGCCCAGCGGGACGGTGCCGACTGGTTGGCGGGTGAGGAGATGGAATTGCTCCAAGAGCACCGCGAGAGCGAGAGGCGACGAGCGGAGCGCTTAGACCGCATCATGCGAAATCCGCCCGATGGCTTCTTCCCCACTCCGTCGCCATTGGCGGCGCGAATGGTGGAATTGGCCAAGGTCGCCGACGGTTGCGAAGTGCTGGAACCGTCCGCCGGCATGGGGCACATTGCCGAGGCAATCGTCGATGACATCACGCGTCGCAGTTTGACTGGCTCCACACTGATCACCATCGAACGCGATCGCGAGCTATGTGAATGGCTCGAGGAGGAAGGGCACCCGACGCACTGCGCCGACATTTTGGACGTAAGCGGCCAAGTCGACCGCGTCGTCATGAATCCGCCCTACGAAAAGCGGCAAGACATCAAACACGTCCGCCATTGCTTCGAAATGCTGAAACCAGGTGGCCGACTGGTCGCATTGATGGCGGCAGGTTTCGAAACACGCGCCGACCGCGAGACGTGTGAGTTCCGCGAGTGGTTGGAATCCGACGAAGTCCGCGAAATCCACCGCGAGACGTTGGAGGATGCTTTCAAGGGTCGGGATTCGCTGCGTCAGACCGGCGTTCGCGTTGTACTGATCGTTCTCCACCGTCCCAACACTGATCGATGAGGGCTAAACCGATGCGAAAAGTGCAACCGAATTGCCCCGAATGCGGTGGGTCCGTTGTAAGAACGGGATCCGGCGTGGTTTGCGAAGAATGCAACGCAAAACTGCGGTTGGAATCACATGTCAGAGAACAGTCTCTTTTGCCGCTCGATTGGTCCGATGTGCCGGTCGTGAAGTCTCGAGCGCGAGTCAAATTCAACGGGCGCCAACCCGAAACGCTCGCCGAGCAAAATACACGGTTGGCCCGGCACGGCGAACGTCAACGTCCACTCTTTTCGGAGGTATTTTGAATGTCGATCGTGGAAGAACTGCGAAACGCTTTAATCGATGTGGTGTCGATTCTGGAAGATGAATTGGCGATCGATCCAGAGCGCGAGGATTTGGGCAGTTGGAATCGTGCAGTCGCGGCGGCGAATGACGCCATCGCGCGGTCCGAGCAACTCAATGAGGCAAAGCAATGAAAGCGATTTCAACCGATCCGCTATGGGCATGGGCCATCATGGCGGGGCATCGGCCGATTGAGAATTGGACCGAGCCGATTCGCTACCGTGGCGAACTGGCGGTGCATTCGGAACCGCGGACCGAGGTCACCCGCGAGATCCGCGAGTGGTTCCAGCGGAATACGTTCTGGATTCCACCGCCGAATGACGTGGTGGATGGATACGCGGGGCGTATTTTGGGTACCGTTCAGCTGATCGGGTGCTCGCAACCGTCGCTGTTATTGCCGAGCGAGCAAGAGTTTGCCCGCGGGCCGTGGTGCCTACGATTGCGCACGCCACAGCATTTTGTCCGCCCGATCGAACATGACCCGTTCATTGGGTTTACAGATTGGAGCACGCAAACAGCAACATGACAAAAGAAGAACCCTTCCAAAAACGTTCGACGATCTGGATGACCACTCGGTCGCGGCAATTGCTGTCGATGGAAGAACCTCGCCTCGCTCGCACGCCGAATGGCCGAGCGGTCTCGAGCATTTCGCTACGAATCGATCGCGTCGTCGTCGATCACCGGCGTATCGTTGATGCATTTATGCCGGCACTGTCGGCCGCCAATTGGACGAACGTCATGCGGGAACACAATCCGACGATCGACGAAGATCCGGCGCTCGCGTTGGCGGCAAAATTAGCCGCTCACTTGTCACCGCTACCGGTCGCAATCGCCATCCGCGACGCCGTCGCGCGATTTCATTCACTTGACCCTTCGCTAACCGTGATCGAACGTCTGCAGGCGTCCGGTTGCAAAATTGAGGACTGATTAACATGACTCGGGAAACTCCCCCACCATTGCCGGCATCAGCTGAGCCGGCGCGTGATGCCGCGTTTCGATTGGCCGCAGAAAACGAGAGACTTCGCGCCGAGCTGTCGACGCTGCGAACAGAGAAACGCATCCGAAAACGCACGGAACGCCTGGCGAAGCGAGCACCTCATTTTGCAACGCGTGAAGAGCGCGATGCGTACTATCGGCAACAGCACTTCGATAGAGCGGTGGACCAACTCAAGACGCCGGGGAAAGCAGCTGGCAATCGCGACGCGATCGAGTTCACCGTGCCCGATGCGGCGATCCCGTGGCTGGTCGGTGTGTTCGCGTTCGGTCGCGAGGCCATGCAAGCCGCGCGGACGGTGCGGAACGTCCTAGCATTGCTCGCGCTACTCCCGCTTATTTTCTGGCTGATCGCAATCGTGACAACTTGATCGCGGTGGGCCCGCGTTTTCGACTCTCACAGCAACTCAAACAAGGGATTTCGGTCAAATGGAAATTGTGATCAGCGATATTGCCACTGACAATTGCGTGTTGCGCGTCGCGGCTTGCAAAATTGAGTCAGACGGGACGATCTGGAGTCGCGGGATGCCCCTCCTCGTCGTCGGTCATCTTCCGGATGCAGATCGACTGCGAAAAAAGTACACGGACGCAGTCAAACAAAGACGCTATAGCAGTATCGATAATTCGCACTTCGGGCGGATCGGGACGTTCGGAGACAAACTGCGCGTCGAACACGCCAAAGACTATGACGAGCGGATGCGTCCTATTATCGAAGCGGAGCGTGATGAGGCAAGGAAACGCGATGCGAGAATGATCACGGTCCATCTCTCATCACGCGGATGGGGAGACTACTCACCTTTGACTTGGAACGGCGATTGCGAAACGCCTGCTGATCAGATCGTTGCAGAGTGTCAAGAATTGCTTGAACAAGGACACGATGTCGACAACCGAAATCAATCGGATGCAGAGATCGCGGCGAAAGTTGACAATGAAAAGCATAAATCGCGTGAGCGAGAGGCGTCGCGTGT
>JBCBLJ010001159.1:0-1869 GCA_038520195.1 Planctomycetota bacterium | reverse complement strand
CCACAACACGCGTAACGGAAATGAATCATTCCCGAGCTATCCCCCCGTCATCACCAAGTTGATTGCCGATGCCGGATATGAATGTGGCTTGATCGGCAAGTTCCACTTGCAAAGCGCCGGTCATCGAACCGAACCGCGGATCGATGACGGTTTTTCCTACTGGAAATTCAGTCACGCACCGCGAGACGATTGGTCCGCCGGCCATGATTACGCTCAGTGGGTGAAAGATCGAGGTGGGGACTTGGACGCGATGCGGGATTCCGAAGAACGCGTCGCCCCGGAGTATCACCAGACAACGTGGGCGAGTGAGTGCGCGATCGAGTTTCTCGAGGGTGCCGCGGGGAGCGACTCGCCATGGCTACTGAATCTCAACATTTATGATCCCCATCCACCCTTCATTCCTCCCAAGGTTTATGCCGACCAGTTCGACCCCTCGAAAATGCCGGGCCCTTACTTTCGGGAGTCGGATCTGACCCATCAAGCGAAGCTCGCGTCGCTCGATTTCCAAGACGAACTCCGCACGCCCGAAGAACACGATGCTTGGCGCGTTCAAGCAAACTACTACGCGATGATCGCGCAGATTGATGATCAATTCGCGCGGATCCTCGACAAGCTCGATGAGTTGGGGCAGCGCGAGGAAACGGTGATTGTGTTTACCAGCGATCACGGCGAGACACTGGGGGATCATGGATTGATGTTCAAGGGCTGCCGGTTTTACGAAGGGCTGGTGCGGGTCCCCCTGATTTTTTCATGGCCCGGTCAATTTCAATCGGGTCTGTCGAGTCCCGCACTGGTTGAGATGCTTGATATGACGTCCACGTTGGTCGAGCTTTGTGGTTTGAAATGCCCGGACTACATGCAGGGTCGCAGTCTGCTGCCACTGCTAAAGGGAACTCAGCCCGCCGATCGACACCGTGGATCGGTCCGTTGTGAATACTTTGACGCGCTTGACCCGCATTTCACCGGTGGCTCAGGCACGTTTGGGACGATGTTTCGAAACGAGCGATACAAGCTTTGCATGTATCACGACGCACGGCTCGGAGAACTCTACGACTTGGAAGAAGATCCTTGGGAGTTCGAAGACCTTTGGGATTCAACGGCCCACGAGGCGATCAAGCACGACCTGATTCGCGAAGCGTTTGATTCGCACGTGGTGCTGACAACGGACGTCGGTTCGCGCAGGATCGCACCGATGTGAGTCTCTCGGGCGGCCGTCGATGACGCGATTCGGTCGGCGGAGATGAGTTAGACTGTGACCCACGGTGGCGAGTTGGCGACGGTGAATTTCTGTTTGATCGGATTCCAAGGCGGTAGATCATGCGACGGTTCGGTGGACTCTTCGTCTTTGTTATTCCCTGTCTTGCGGTTGCTGGCGAACCAAGCGATTACCCGCAAACGATTGATCTCGACGCGGATGCTCACCGCCAAGTGATCGTGGATCGTCAGGAGGGGCAGTATCTTGGGCATCCGACAACCTGCTTGCTTGAAGACGGAAAAACGTTGTTGTGTGTCTATCCAAAGGGCCACGGCCGGGGCGGGATCGTCTACAAGCGCAGCGTGGACGGTGGGCGAACATGGAGTGACCGTTTGCCAACGCCCGAGAGTTGGGCGACGTCTCGAGAAGTGCCGACGATACACCGCGTCGTGGACGCCGGAGGCACCAAACGCTTGATCCTTTGGTCGGGCCTGTACCCCGCCCGGCTTTCGGTATCCGAAGACGATGGCGGATCGTGGAGTGAACTGAAGCCCGCCGGCGATTGGGGCGGAATCGTCGTGATGGGTTTCGTCGAAGCGCTTCGAACGCCGGGCCACTACCTCGCGATGTTCCACGACGATGGCCGATTCTTACGGCGCGGCGGGAAAGCGAAT
>JBCBLJ010000466.1:0-6641 GCA_038520195.1 Planctomycetota bacterium | reverse complement strand
GTCCAGCGGCAAACCCGCGATCGCCGCACTGCTCCAGATTGGAACCATCGACTCACCATGCTCACCCAAGATCAACGCTTTGGTTTGAGTCGGCGGTGCGGAAAGTTGCTCCGCGATCAGCGAACAAAATCGGATCGTGTCCAATTGCGTGCCCAAGCCGATGACTTGATCGCAAGGCAACCCGAGTTGTTTGGCCGCGACATAAGTGAGGATATCGACAGGGTTGCTGACGACGACAACGATCGCGGTTGACTTGGGTCCCGCCGCCTTGACGTCACGCAAGATCTGCACGAACAAGTCGGTGTTTCGGTTGATCAAGTCAAGCCGCGACTCATCCGGCTTGCGTCGAAGACCTGCGGTGATGCAGATCACATCGCTGTTGGGAATGTGCTCGTAGCCGCCGCCGGTGATGACTTGGTCCGCGACACTTGGCCCACCGTGCTGGAGGTCGAGTGCGTGTCCCGCCGCGAGATCTTGATTGATGTCGAGCAGTGCGATCTCGCGAGCCAAGCCACCGCACTGAAGCGCGAATGCGGTGCACGAACCAACCAAACCGCCCGCGCCGATGATGGAAACTTTCATGATGTGTTGTTGCTAAAGTGAGGGAGCCGGAGTGTTTGGTGCCGTTGTCTATGCCTTCATCTGGCGAATGACTTCATCGGTGATCAACTTCACCAAGGCTTCTTCGTCGACGCCGCCGCCGGGCGCTTGAGCGGCCGGCGCTGGCTTGGCTGGCATCGAAGGCGGTGCATCAAAGGCCCGACGCTCCACTCCCGACGCCTTCCAGGAATCACGGAAAATATCGTTGGCGCAGATGTCGCAGTCTTCATAGGCTTTGGTGTTCCTCGGGTCAGCGAATCCCCATTTGTCTTTGAGGTCGAGTAGTTCTTGCGACTTTTGTTGGTTCAGGAATGCGACATTGCCAAGTTGTTTCGCGAGCAACAGCATGCGGCAGTAGGAATCCAAGATCTCCGTCCACCAGTAGGCTCGCTCGACGCTCTCGCCGTAACTGACCGTACCGTGATTCGCCAAGATGATCACGTTCGTACGATCGACGAAGGGAATGATGGTGTCGGCAAAGTCTTGGCCGCCCGGCGTTTCGTACTGCGTGATCGGCACATCACCGAGAAAGACTTCGACCTCGGGCAAAATGCACTGCGGAATCGGCTCGCGGGCGATCGCGAACGCCGTCGCGTGCGGCGGGTGACAGTGTACAACGCTTTTGACGTCTTCACGTTGACGGTAGATCTCCAGGTGCAACAACGCTTCACTGGATCGCTTCTTGCGACCCGCGATCTGCTTGCCCGTCATGTCGACCGTCGCGATGTCCTCCGGCTTGAGGAAGCCTTTGCAGTGCATCGTCGGTGTGCAAAGCACTTCGTTCTCGCTGATGCGAACGGTGATGTTGCCGTCGTTCGCCGCCGCGAACTGTCGGTTGTAAATCCGGCGACCGATGTCACAAATGTCTTGCTTGATTTTGTGAGCGTTTTGCATGGCTGATGAGTCGTATGAAGGTGTTGTGATTTGGTGAGTGTTCGTGGTGACGCTAGAGGTCGATTTGATCGATCAACGCGACAATCGAGGCGTCGAGTGGTTTGACGTCGGGGCGAAACGGCTGCGCCGATTCCGGACCTTCGGCCAGCGCGACAAGATCGCCGATACCGGTGCTGCAAAGGTCCCAGGCGACAATCGTGTCACCGCCGAGAGGCTGGTGTTCGAGTTGATCGATGTCGTTGAGCATTTCGACGCAGCGAAGTTTGGCTTGGTGCATCGCCGGGTGAGCCTTGGAGAGCGTCACCGAACCAATCGTGCGGGCCAGTTTCATCGGGAACCTCCGGCGGCGAGCTGTGCGATTCGAGCCGCCGCGTTCACGGCCGCGACGAGATTGATCCGTTTGCGATCCAAGACCCAAACGTCGGGATCGAGTTCTTGAGCGAACCGCTCGACGTCCGAAAATGCGGTCACCATGACCGCTCGTCGGCCGCCACGGCATTGCTCATAAACGGCTCTGGCCGGTTCGTCGGTCCAAAGCAACTTCGTGCTCGCGGGAAGCACCACGCCGCGGCGACGCATCTGGGCGTCGAGTGCGGGCTCGAGTTCGATCGCGGGCGAATCCGCGCCGTCCGCGGGATTGCCTCGCAACCGCGCAATGACTTCGCGCGTCACGCGGGCGATCAACGCCGCGTCGATGCTTCGGTCGTGTGATGCGGTCGCCATGTTGTTCAGTTTTCGTCCAGGATTCCGATGACCGTCCATCTCGCCGGCGTGTTGTCGTGTCCGGTCGCTTCTCGGGCGTAGGTCCCGTCGCTGGTGATCATCACCCGATCACCCTTCCGCGAGCCGAGCGCGTCGATCGCCACCAGCGGCGGCCCGTCCGCCGCGTCCTCCAGCTTCACCGGTTGCAGCACCACCAAACGCTGACCGTGGAAGCTTTCGTGCTTCACGGTCGCGTGAGTCGATCCAAGAACAATCGCGGGCTGCATGGGAAGTTGAGAGTTGAGAGTTGAGAGTTCAGAGTTCAGAGTTGAGAGTTGAGAGTTGAGAGTTGAGAGTTGAGAGTTGAGAGTTGAGAGTTGAGAGTTGAGATGGGATGGCAGAGTTAGATGACTCTTAGTTCGTCGATCATGCTGCAGCGTCGTTCGCGGGTGAACGTCGTCGGTGTCGTCACTCCCTCTCCTGTCGGACCCGCGATGGAGAACGAGAGGTAGCCTTCGCCGCCGAGACCCAGCGATGCCATGCAGGGACCGTTCTTGACGTAGAGCGTCGTGTCCAACTCGCGGCCCATCTTGGTCATGTTGCGGACGTTACGAGAGTGGATGATCGCGGTGTGTCGAAAGCCGTGTTCGTACTCTTTCGCCAGCGCGATCGCGTGATCAACGTCTCGTGCGCGAACGAATGGCACGAAGGGCATCATCTGCTCGACAGTCACGAAAGGATGATGCTCGTCGGTCTCGCCGAAGACCAACTCGACGTTGGGATTGACCGTGGCTCCGGCTGCCTCCGCCAAGAACGAGGCGTCCTGACCGATGAAGTCTTTACAAGCCGCGTCATGCTGGTCGTCGCCGACTTTGACGATCGCTTTCGAGGTGAGCTGTGCGATCTGGGCCGCGTTCAACTGCTGCGCGCCGGCTCGTCGCATCGCTTCCATCATCTGGTCGAACACCGATTCGACCACGAAGACTTCCTTTTCGGCGATGCAAAGCAAATTGTTGTCATAGGCCGCACCGGTGATGATTGATCGAGCGGCCAGATCGAGGTCGGCGGTTTCATCGACGACGACCGGCGGGTTACCCGGGCCGGCGACGATCGCGCGTTTGCCGCTCCGAAGTGCGGCTCGTCCGACGGCGGGGCCGCCCGTCACACAAATCAGCGCGACGTCGCGGTGCGCGAACAACGCTTCGGCCGATTCGAGCGTCGGCTCGGCGATGACACAAATCAAGTTGTCGATGCCGACTTCGGCCAGGATTGCCTCGTTGAATCTTCGTACGCCTTCGGTGGCGACCCCTTTGCCTGACGGATGCGGGTTCACGACCACCGCATTGCCGCCAGCGATCATGCTGACGGCGTTGCCGGTGATCGTCGGCAAGCTATGCGTCACGGGGGTGATCGCGCCGATCACACCAAACGGGGCTCGGTCGATCACTGCCAATCCATTGTCGCCACTGAAAGCGACGGTCTCCAAAAACTCCACGCCCGGCGTCTGCTCGCCGAGCGTCTTGAGTTTTTCGATCTTGTGTTCGAGCCGGCCGATCTTGGTCTCATTCATTTCCATCGTGCCAAGTTGTTCGCACTGGTCGATGGAAATGCGTCGAATGATGTCGATGACGCGTTTGCGGTCTGCCATCGGTCGCTCGCGCAGTTGCTCAAACGCCGCGCGGGCGGCGGATACAGCCGAATCGGCATCGTAGAAAACACCATTGCCACCTGAAGAGTCGGAAGCACCCAGCGGCGGCATCGGACCGACTTCGGCTAACACCTGGGCGACCACGTTTCGAATCAGATTCTCGTCATATTGCATGTTTAGTCTCGATCGCGTGCGTAGACGCTCAGTTTGTCGATGTGAACTTGGTCGACGATGCCAATGATGACCGCATCGATCGGCAGCTTCTGTGTTTCCGGTGTCAATCGTGCACTGCTTCCTTGCGTGATCAATACAAAGTCGTCTTCGCCCGATCCAAGGGTGTCGACGGCGATAAACGTTCTTCCCGTTGTGACCAGCGACTCGCGTTTCGACTCATCGAGGCGATACGGTTCAACGACCAAAAGCTTGTGACCCGTCATCGAGTCGACTTTCTGCGTGCTGACAACCGATCCGGTGACGCGTGCGATAAACATTCGTGTCAGTCTCTTTTGCGGGAATAAAAAGCGATCACGATTGCTCGAGCGCGTGAACGGTCTGGCGAGCGACGATGACTTCCTCGTTCGTCGGGATCACCCACAATTGCGTCTTCGAGTCTGGCGCGTGGAAGGACGCTTCGCCGAGGGCGTTGGATCGTTCGCGGATGCTTGCGTTGGCCGTAGGGTCCAGCGCGATGCCGAGCCCGTCGAGTCCCTCGCAAACACCTTCGCGAATGCTCGCGCCGTTCTCTCCGATGCCACCGGTGAAGACGATTGCGTCGGCACCGCCGAGCGCCACAAGCATGCCTCCGAGATGACGGCGAATCTCTTCGACGTACACCTCCAGTGCGAGCTTGGCTTGCTCGTTCCCGTCCGCCGCAGCCGACTCGAGATCTCGGACGTCACCGCTTTGATGACTCAGTCCCATCAGCCCACCTTGACTGGCCAATTGTTTCAACGCCTCCTCGAGCGAGAGTCCCGTTCGCTCCAGGATCAGCGGGAGCGCGAACGCGTCAAAGTCGCCGACGCGGGTGTTCTGTGGTCGGCCTGTTTGGGGTGTCATTCCCATGGTGGTCTGACCGCTCTGACGTGAATGGATCGCCGTCAGTGAACTGCTTCCGCCGAGGTGACACGAAATCACTCGCGCGTCTTGGCGCCCGAGGATCTCCGCGCTGCGATAGGCGATGTATCGGTGGCTTGCGCCATGGAATCCCCATTTGCGAACGTGAAATTCGTCCGCCCACTTTCGCGGGATCGCGTATTCCTTGCGCGCCGCCGGGATCGTTTGGTGGAAGGCCGTTTCGAATGCCGCGACCAACGGTAGCGTTGGGAATCGCTCCCGCAGTGTTTTCATCGCGGCGATGTAGGGAGGGTTGTGGGCCGGCGCGGCCGCATTCATCTCACCCATCGCATCGAGCACTTCGTCGTCAACGACAAAGACCCCCGATAAACGTCCCCCGTGAACGGCTTTGAAGCCGATCGCGGCGACTTCGGCAGGATCACCTATCACGCCATGCTCCGGATCGGTCAACTGATCCAAGCAGGCTTGAACGGCGACGCCGTGGTCGGGAACGGGCATCGTCACCTCATCGGACCAATCACCGATCGAGACCGTGCAATCGCTTTGCGCATCACCGATCCGTTCAACGGCACCACGCGCCAAACAACTGGCGTTTTGGATGTCGTCGAGCGCTCCGTCATCGGTCAAGTCAAACAACCGATACTTGAAGCTGGTCGAGCCGAGGTTTGCAACGAGTACGAGCATAGCGGTATCCTCCGCGGGCACTTTCCATACAAACGCAATTCAAACGCCGAATTGCGTCTACGCCAAAAATGCTTTGGTCACGCCTTCGGCGGGCCGCGGAATGACGTGACTGGAGAGCAGTTCGCCGACGGTCGACGCCGCATTGGCACCGGCTTCGACGGCCGCACGCACGCTTCCCACGTCGCCGCTGACAACGGTGGTCACCAGTCCGCCGCCGATGTCGACCCGTTTGACGATTTCGACGTTGGCGGCCTTCGCCATCGCGTCGGTCGCTTCGATCAACGCGAGCAAGCCTTTGGTTTCGATCAATCCGATTGCATCATTCATGGTTGGTTGTTTCGTTTGGTTGGGAGTTGTTTTTTTGGCCACGATCTTTCTTGGCTGCGTCTAACGTTCACAGCGGCCACTGATTCGCCGTGTCGTTCTGCTGCACGCTACTTTTTGGTCGGCGCGGTTGTTTTGAGCACCTTGGCCAAGTCATCATGCGGACGAGGGATGACCTGAACGCTGACGACTTCGCCGACACGCCCGGCCGCGGCGGCACCCGCATCGGTCGCGGCCTTGACGGCGGCGACATCACCGCTGACGAACACGCTGACCAAACCGCTACCGACCTTGTCCCAGCCGAGGAACTCGACGTTGGCTGCCTTCATCATGGCGTCGGCGGCTTCGACCAAGGAGACGAACCCCTTGGTTTCGATCATGCCGAGCGCTTCACTAATCTTTGCCATTGCTGAATCTGCCTTCTAAAGGAGAGAGGAAACGTTTTCGTGAAATGATTTGTTGCGGATCGCTAGCCGTGGCACTTGCATCCGGCTTGGATCAACTCGACGCTCGACGCCGCATCCAGATGGCACGCGTTGCCTTCGTCGGTGTCAATGTGAACTTCGAGCTTTGCGGTCTCGTCGGCTCGCACCAGCACGTCGTCGAAGATCGTTGTGCAGTCGTGGCTGGTGATCTTCAGCAGCATCATGTCGCCGTTGGCGACCCCATAGTGCGCGGCGTCGGAGTGGTTCATGTGGACGTGTCGCGCCGCGCG
>JBCBLJ010000180.1:0-11779 GCA_038520195.1 Planctomycetota bacterium | reverse complement strand
GGCGCTCGAAGTCGATGTGCAAACGGTGAAGAATCTCATCGACCATGCGCAACCGTTTCTGCTTCTGGATGTACGACAGCCGGAAGAGTATGCGACCGCCAAAATCGACGGCAGCGTCCTGATCCCGATGGGGGAGCTTCGCGATCGAATCGATGAACTGGAGTCGCATCGCGAGGACCGGATCATCGTTCACTGCCATCACGGCGGTCGCAGCATGCAGGTCACCCAGGCTTTGCGCTCAATGGGCTTCCCCAAAGCCCAGAATATGGGCGGAGGGATCGAACAATGGAGTGGTGAAATCGATTCGGATGTGCCGCGGTATTAGACCAGTTGGTTAAAATGGGACCGCGGGGGGCGGCGACGGGATGCGGCCTCAAACGGCAATTGTTGGGTGCGGCCGGGTTTCGCGCACCCAACGGGAGTCGTTCCAGCCTACGTCGTTCCCAAGCGTCGCCCGCCGGTGCCGCCGTATGGGTCTTGGGTCGATTTCGATTGGGTCCCGAAACGAGTTCGCAGGCTCGATCGATCTCTCGGATCGCCCGTGCCGCTGAACTGCCGACTTTCGGCGACCGTATCGTCAAACATCCTCGAGTGAATTCGCGATTTTGGAGATTCGCATGTATATGCAGGAAAGCGATTCCCCCACCCAGTCACGGCCGGACGAGGAGGGAGAGTCGCGCGGGGCTGAGTCCACGTCAGACGGGACCGTTTCCACAGAAGTGGGGCATTTGCTTGGGCAGATCGAAGCGGTTCGCACCCGACTGCAAGAAGTGATTCGTGGAAAGGCGGATGTGATCGACTCGGTTTTGACGTCGGTACTCGCCGAGGGATCGGTGCTTTTGGAGGATGTTCCGGGTGTCGGAAAGACCACGCTCGCGAAGTCGATCGCGGCCTTGATCGATTTGAATTTCCAGCGGATCCAATGCACTCCCGACTTGCTGCCCTCGGACATTCTCGGCAGTTCCATTTTCCAGCCCGCGACCGGCGAGTTTCATTTTCGACGCGGCCCCGTCTTTTGCAACTTGCTGATCGCTGACGAAATCAACCGGGCGTCACCTCGAACCCAGAGTGCGCTCCTCGAAGCGATGGCGGAGTCGCAGGTCACCATCGAATCGACCCAGTACCCGCTTCAACAACCTTTCATCGTCATCGCGACGCAGAACCCGAACGGATTCGAGGGCACGTATCCGCTTCCGGAATCTCAGCTCGATCGATTTCTTTTTCGTTTGTCGATGGATTATCCCGACGCCGACAGCGAAGTTGATCTCTTGTTAGACCAAGCCGCACGAGATCCTTCTTCCGAACTCGAACCGGTCATGCACCGCGACGAACTCGCTCAGCTCCAGCGGTTTGTGCGAAGCGTGAACGTGGACCCGAAGATCGCTCGTTACCTCGTCCGAATCGCAGCGGCGACGCGAGAAGACAGTCGGATGCGAGTCGGATGCAGCCCTCGCGGATCGAAGATGCTGCTGCGGGCCGCGCAGGCTCGCGCGGTTTTGTCGAAGCGCGAGTATGTGATTCCCGATGACATTCAACAGGTGGCCATACCGGTTCTCGCGCACCGCGTTTCCTTGAGAGCGGTCTCGGGTAGCTGGACGGATTCGGCATCCATCATTGACGAGCTCGTGCGTCAAATCGAGGTACCGGTTTGAGCGGTCCACTCCCTGGACGAAAGCGTTCCGCGAGCGGCGTCCGACGTCCCACGTTCGCTCAGAGACTACGGCGACTCGCCCGCGGGCTGATCAAGCTGGTGTTCGCACCCGCACTTTTCTACCTGTCGCTTCGCCGCAGCGTGACGGCCGCTTCGGTCACGGCTCTGCTGGCCATGATCATGACACTCAATGTGATTTGGGGGTTCCCCTGGAGCGGTCTGATGGGAGCCTTCGCCGCGATTCTCGTCGGTGGATGGATCATCAATCGCTTGATGCGGCCGGACTTCCAATTGACCCTTTCTTTACCCCGATCTGCAATCGCCGGTGAACCGTTCGCGATCACGGCGAGGCTGACGAACAATCGGATCCTTCCCGCACTTGACCTGCGAATCGGCTGGCACCGCGAGGGCATTCGTGATGTGTTTGCGGCTTCCAATACGCCCAGCGACTGGGACGCATCGCCTCCGGTTTCGGTCAGCCAGCTCCGTGCGGGTGGGCAAGTCCGATGGCAAGGAGCGATGCGATTCGATCGTCGCGGTGTGCACACAATCCCCTCGTTCCAAGTTGGCTCCGCATTTCCGTTTTACTTTTTCAACACCCGGTTTGGTATCCCGACGGAGACCGAAATCGCGATCACGCCCGCCCCAGTCAGCGGCGAAGACGACCCGACGGCGCGGATGATGTTGTCGGTCATCGGCGATTGGACGAAACAGCTGGTCGTCGGGGCTCCGGTCGAGTACATCGGCAATCGCGAGTACCAAGAGGGCATGCAAGTCAGGAGATGGGATTTCGCTTCATGGGCCCGGTTGGGACGTCCGATCGTTCGCGAGTACCAGTCTCCGTCGGTGCAGGCGATCACGCTGATTATCGACACCTCCGTCGTGGAAAGAAACCGAAGCGGTGCCCACGAGTTCGTCGATGCCGAGCAAGAATTCGAACGATTGATGTCGATCGCCGCCACCGCGGTCATGGACATCACCGCTCGTCGAGTTCATCTGCAGCTGAAAGTCACAAGCGATGTTGACTCGGGCACGATCGAATCGAGTTCGAAAACGAACGCGAACGAAACCTGCGAGTCGATGCTCGTGCAACTCGCGGGAGCGGAGCCGATTGAGGCCGCGACCGGTCAGGATCGCTTGATCGAGATCCTGGAGAACACCCGGCCTCAACCGATTCTGATTCTTTCACTGGTCGATCTCGATTCGCCGGAACGGGAGAAGCTCACGAATCTGATGCCGAGCTACGTCAATTACTCGCCCATCAGCCCGACGCGAAACACGCCCATGGTTCAGAGGTCCGCATAGCATGGCCGCTCAGGGAACCTTCTCGTCGCGCGAATTGAGGGAGTCTCGTTACGCATGGTGTCTGCTCCCGACACTGCTTCTCCTCGAAGCCGTCTTCGTCGGCTCCACGTTCAAGACGACCTGGTGGGTGCTGGGTGTGTTCGCCCTTGCCGCATCCGTCGTCACGATCGTACTCGTCCGCGAGATGCAAGCCAAAGAAGCTCAGTCGAGAGCGGAGAATAAGGTCCTCGCAAAGCTGAAACGGATTCGAAAGGACACCCGCCACGCGATGCGGCGGCCGCTCGGTGTGGAAGCCGAACCGATCGGCAAACCACCTTCGGGTAAGTCGGCTCTGGCAATCACGATTGCGTTCGTCGGCTTCTTTGTCGGCGTCTCCTTGCGTGTCGGTCACCACATGCAGGGAAACCTGAACCCGGTCGCCATGCTGGTCGATTCTTTGGCGCACGGGACGCTCTTTGCGACGGTCGCGTTTTGGGTTTGCTTTCCGCGACGCGGCCATCCAATCATGCTGCCCTCCGGCCTGGTCTTGGTTTTATGCAGCGTCACCGCCGGCGGCGTCAGCCACAGCATGAGCGGGCAATTGCTGGCGGCCTTCGGCACCGTGCTGGCCTTCTCATTGGCGTCGGGACACATTCTCCGGCACTGGCAGCTAATCGCTGCCGCGCGGGCATTTCGTTATCGAAAAAGAAAGAGCGCGATCGGCGTGCGACCAGCGCCGCTTCCGGCGGCGACGGCCTCATCGCGAGGCGACGATGGTCGAACCGGCGTCACCTTCACGATCCTTGCGGTCTCGGCCCTTTTGATGTTAACCACCGTTGCCGGCCAGCTGGCGTCGGTGGCGATTCCGGGAATGCAGTTGACGTTTCTCGATCGATTATCCCAAACGCTTGAATCGGTGACCTCAAGCGCGATCATCGGTGGCACGAAATACGTCAGGGGGAGCGAACTGGGACAAGTCCGGCGGCACATGATCGGTGATCCCGCCGAACCCGCCGTTCGGGTCTATGCTGAACGAACACCGGGCTACCTCCGCGGCAACGTTTTTGACTCCTACAATAGAGGCCGCTGGAGGATCACCTCGCGCGATGATTACGAGGGCAGGGGCGACCGTGATGATCTCCGTAGTCGCGTTTTGCTGCCCGCTTCGCGGGCTACGGTCGAGACGACAAGGGGCTCCATCGAGAAACGACGGCGATACCGATTGCGTGGTAAAGACCGACCAGACGTCGTGGGGACGCTTGAAATTCACAATGTCCCGACGAAGGGCACGACTGTCTTCACTGCACTTTCCACGGAATGGATCGAGGCGGAAATCTATAGCGACCTCGAGGTGAGCTATCACGACGTTATCGCCACTGGCACTGTGAACTCGAAACAACCCTACGTTCTAGGAATCGGTGCCGACACGGCGCGCGAAGTGATCGGCGAAGCCAAACGCGAGGTGATGCTCACGATCCCATCGCGACTGAAAAATGAGCTGACGAAACTGGCCTCGTCCATTTGCAGTGAAACGATTACACCCCGCGGCAAAGCACAAGCCATCGAAGCGTACTTCCAGGCGAATTTCAAATACTCGCTGCAGCGAACGGTGTCGCCCAAGAACGTCGATCCGCTGCTGCACTTCTTGAACACGCAGCACCCGTCCCATTGCGAATTCTTCGCGAGCGCCGCGGCGATGCTTCTACGGTCGGTGGGCGTGCCGACCCGCTATGTGACGGGATACGTCGCGACGGAGTGGAGCGACGAAAATGACTACTATCTCGCTCGCAATCGCGATGCCCATGCTTGGGTGGAAGCATACGACAACCTCAGCGAGCAGTGGTTTCCCGTCGAAGCGACCGTCGGCCGAACGTACGTGACACTCACGGCGGAGGAAGAGGACGTCGATAGTGACGACGTCACCAACAATGACCTCGAGAACGCCGATGAGAGCGTCTCGATCATTGATCGGTTCTTCGCGTTTCTCGGCTCATTCCGGACCGCTGATTCGCTGACGTTTCTTTTCCGCATCGCGCAGTTGCCTCTGTTCTGCATGGTCGTCGTGTTGATGTGGATTCGGCACCGCCAGCGACAGCGGAAAGGCGACGACCCGATGGAATTCGAGAGTCGCAAGATGCTCTTGATGGTGGATCGTCGACTCCGAAAACACGATCTCGTTCGCGCTCCAAACGAAACGCTCCATCAGTTTGCGATCCGCGTTGATACGGCCGCTGAAACGAACACCCCAACCGACAAGGACACCAGCGACCTTCTTTCAACGGCCGCCGAATGGTACCGATCCTTTGCCTCCGCTCGGTACCGAGGACTGATGCCCCTCGATTGGGCGGAGTTCAACGAGACGCAGACAGCCACCGTGTAGCGAGTGCGGACTCGTCTGGAAGGACGGAATGGGCCGAGGCGGACGGTAGTGACGGTTCTTCACCCCAGGCGATTGTCGTCGAATCCGCTTCCCATTTCAGTTCCCGCTCGGCCTATCGTGTCATCGACTGAAGCCGTGAAACACCGGGAACTTCGCTAGACTGCGGTCGAAGGAGACTCAGTTTCCCGTCGAAGTCACGTCTGTTCACGTGCTGTTCGTCACGACCCGATCGACCGGAAACTCTGCCTAGTCGGAAAGTCTTCGCGCACCCGTTTTTCTTACCAAGCTGGCAATCTTTGCGCAGAACGCATGCTACTTTTCGGTGGCCCCGCGTTCGAAGCCGTTTTGGCGAGCCACCATCGAACCGCGTCCGGCGACCGGCCGGATTGAACGCACGCACGGGGCCAGATGGTTCGCACGTTCTCTCAGGATTCAACGCATGCCTTCTGCTAAGAAAGACAGTTCACCAGTGGCTTGTGACCCGGAAAGCCACGCTGAACACGTCCTCACTCTCGATCGTCGCAAACCCAATAGCGAGCGCCGATCCGGAGACCCCGACGCCACCGACATCGGCATGATGTCAACGCCCCGCCGCAAGAAGCAGCGTCGCCGGCACATCGACCCGACCACGTGCGAGCGTGACTATTCGGATCCCGAAATCGAGTTTATGCGGGCGATGGACGACTACAAGCGCAAGAGCGGTCGAATGTTCCCGACTTGCAGCGAAGTTCTCGAGGTCGTCCGCGATCTCGGTTATGTTCGACTGACCGATGACCAACGTGACATTCTCGGTCTGGACGACGAAGTTGAGTTAGATGACGTGTCCAATGAGTCCGTGGCCGACGAGTTTGAGGAAGAAGAGCACTCGGAAGAGTTCTGATCGTCAGACGGACATCGACCAGAAACCAACGGATCACCAACCAAAAAAAAGGAACAGCCTCGGCCCACACGGACCGAGGCTGTTCTTGTTTAACCGGCGCTGACGGACGTCGGAGCCGGTTGGTAGTCGTGCGGCTTCATGGTGAAGCAACCTTTGCCTTGAGTGATGGATCTCAGTTCACTGGCGTAGTCAAACAGCTCCGCGAGAGGAGCGTTTGCGACCAACTTGCATTGCACTCCGTCGGATTCCGACGAAGTCACGACGCCACGAAGTCTCGCGAGGTGGCCGTTCACCGAACCGTGGAATTCTTCAGGGAATTCAATCTCCATCTCCATCACGGGCTCAAGAAGCATCGACGCACACTGCGGAAAGATCACTTTCCGCACCGCTTCGTTGCCGCAAATCTGGAACGCGAGTTCGGACGAATCCGATTCGTGTTCTTTGCCGTCTTTGAGCGTCACGCGCACGCCCACCATTTGGTAACCGTCCAGCGGACCGTTGGTGAGAGCTTCGGCGATGCCATCGCGCACCGCCGATACGAAACGCGTCGAAACTCGGCCACCAGAGACGTCGCTTTCGAACACAAACTTCTCTTGAGCATCGGCGGCCAGTGGCTCGAAACGCCCAGAAATTCGAGCGTACGAGCCGGGACCGCCATTTTGCTTTTTGTAAGTGTGCTCAAAGTCGACTGCCCGTGTCGGTCGTTCCCGATACGTGACGCTCGGCTTACCGACGAGACACGGGCAATCGCATTCGTCTTTCAACCGCTCGACGTAAACCTCCAGATGCAGCTGGCCCATTCCGGCAATGATGGTCTCGCCGGTATCGGGATCACTGAGCACGTGGAAAGTGGGGTCTTGGCGGCGGAAACGATCCAGCGCACGACCGAGTTTGTCGGCATCTTCACGACGCTCCGGAGCGATCGACAAACGCATCACCGGCGGTGCGGCGACGATTCGCTCCAAAGACACGTTGAGACCCTGTGCGGTAAACGTCTCGCCGGAAGCGCATTGGACGCCGACCACGCCGACAATATCGCCGGCGCTCGCCGAATCAACGTCCTCGCGTTTATCAGCGTGCAGTCGAACGAGCCGACCGAAGCGGATCGCCTTTCCGGTGCGGGTGCTTCTCAGGGTCGCGCCCTTCTCGATCCGCCCTTGGTAAACGCGCAAGAACGTCAGCTGGCCGAATTTTTCGACAACCGTCTTGAATGCCATCGCCACCGCGGCGGCATTCTCGTCGGGCGACAATTCGATCTTTGCGGGCGATGTGCCCTGTTGCTTGCGATGATCATTGGCTTGGACCTTTCGATCACACGGTGCTGGCAAATAGTAAGTGACGGCGTCAAGGACTT
This sequence comes from Planctomycetota bacterium, assembly GCA_038520195.1. Classification (GTDB taxonomy): domain Bacteria; phylum Planctomycetota; class Planctomycetia; order Pirellulales; family Pirellulaceae; genus Stieleria. Next base: position 4,230 of record JBCBLJ010000180.1, on the reverse strand, counting down.
CTTGAACGCCCAGGTTCTTGTAAGCGCTGGCGAATAACACCGGCGTCATTTCGCGTCGCAGTGTCAACTCGCGAATCGATCGGCGAAGTTCGTCTTGCGAAGGCGACTCGCCTGAGAAGACGGTTTCCAGGATCGATTCATCAAGTAGCGACAACGACTCGATCATCTCGGCGCGCGCCGACGACGCCTCTTGACGCAGTTCATTCGGAAGCTCGGATCGCACGACTTTGGAGCCGTCCTCGCCGTCGAAAGAAACCGCCTTCATCGTGACCAAATCCACGACGCCGGAAAACGTCTCCGCATTTCCGATCGGCAACTGGAGCGCGATCGGGGTCGCGTTCAGCCGTTCACGCAATTGATCGATGACTCGGCGCGGGTTGGCTCCGGCCCGGTCCATTTTGTTGATCAGGGCGACGCGCGGCACCGAGTAGCGATGCATTTGCCGATCCACCGTCATCGTTTGACTTTGGACACCGCCAACACTGCACAACACCATCACCGCTCCATCGAGCACCCGGAGGCTGCGTTCGACTTCGACGGTGAAGTCGACGTGCCCGGGCGTGTCAACGATGTTCACTTGATGATCGTTCCAGCCGAGATGCGTTGCGGCCGACGAGATCGTGATCCCACGACGTTTTTCGATCGGATCACTATCCATGGTCGCACCGCCATCACCGCCGCGCACGTCACGCATGCAGTGGATACGACCAGCGTAATACAACATCCGCTCGGTCAGTGTGGTCTTGCCCGCATCAATGTGCGCGGCGATCCCGACGTTGCGGAGCAATTCAATTCGATTCCTTTGTTTGACTTTCATGGAACTGGTTTCACTTCAGAGTTCGCGCGAGAAGAGTACGCGCGGATTTGCGACAGAATCTACATCCAATGGGGCCGAGGCCGCGCGGCGACAAGGTGAAGCGATCGTGTTGCGATGCGCCGCGTGCTAAGCCGCCGCGCGCACTCCTATCGTGGCCCGATCAGCCACCGATCGAGTGTTTCGTTGCAAGAGGCGTCGAATGGAAAGACGCACCAACACGACAATTCCTTGAAAGAGAAAGTCGCCTCCGAAGTTGAGGCTCCCTTTGGACAGACGCGGCCAATACGAGGTTCGTGTCGATCGGGCAGTCCTTTTACGATTCATCCGCCGACTCAGATGATCGATCCAATCGTGGCTCCGGCGAAAAATGGATTCTCGGTAACAGATTGGGGCGTGGTTCGCTTGGTTCGTTGTCAGACGAAAGCACTTCCAAAATCTGCCGTCACGGGGACGAATCGATGAAAAACCTCACAAAATCAACCTTTTTGGGACTCGCAATTGCCATTTCAGCGTTTGCCGGTTCGACTCAAGCTCAATCCAGCACCAGCGGATACCACGTGGGAAACCATCACGGAATCCGGTTTCACGCTCCCCTTCACTTCGGCTACCGATTCCCGGCCCACGGCTACGGGTATCGTTATCCTTACGACCATCGGTTCGGCACTGCTGAGGTGATCCGCGCCGCGGCCGAAGCAAGCGTATTGCGGGCGCAGGCCAGGACGCAAAACTTGGAAGCGGATCGTCTGCAAGTGCAGAACAGCGTCGATTTCCTCCATGCACGCTTGGAGCGGAAACGAATCAACAAAGAATCGCGATTCGGCCATCTGCATCGTCGCGGCGAATTGGTTCGGGCGGAAAAACTCGCAAAGGCGGCCCTCGCCGCCCCAGAAAAGCCGATCGTTGATACCAAGTCGGGTCAGCTCAACTGGCCGCTTTTGCTGCGGATGGATCACTATGACAAGGCTCGCCAGCCCATCAACTTGGTCTTTCACGAGCGCAACCTCAACGGTCGCGTGAACCCGGATCATTTCCTTCCCATGCGGGATTGGATCGTCCGAATTGAAGAAGAGCTAAAAGCCAACGTCGGCGACTACGAGATGCAAGACTACCTCGACGCAAAACGATTCCTTCGCGATCTGTTGGACGAAGCCCGCCAGGACCTCCCTCCCGCGATGAATTATCAAATCGCGGCAAACTGATCCTTACACCAACAGCGACTCGGCGGCCCCCCCGGGTCGCCTTTTTTGTCTCGATATTGCAACGCGTGCTGCCGGCCGATGTTGCCCAAAATCGACACCGGACGCGATTGACGCTGCTTTTTGGACTCGGCACGAAAACTGCCCTTTGTCGCCAACACGATGGATCCCGCTTGGTCCAGAACGACCGCGAACGAGTTGATCGACGCGCGTTCTACGTGGACACGGCGTTCGTAACCGCGACAAAACAATGTTGGCATGCCTCGACTCCCCTTCCGTCCAAATCTCGCGTCGGCACTCCTTTTCGCGTTCATGGCGGTGGGTTGCGGCACAGCGCCGCAAAGCAAACGCCCAGTGATCGCCACCGCAACTGCCGCAAGCATTCCACAAGGGTTCCGCCGTACCGCTCACGGCTGGGAAGACGCGTCAACTTGGGGTGTCGTTCGGGATGAGCCCGAAATGGTCGAACACTGGCTCCAAGTTCAACGACAGCGGGAACCAGAATGGATGCGGACCCTGCTCTCTCGAATCCGTTCCACGTCACCACTGACCGTCGCGCTGATCCAAATTGCGGCGATCGCCTGCATCTTCCGCGTGAGCCGAGTCAATGCCGCTGACGGCGTGCAATCAGAGCATGTCCCGTACGGCGGCGGAAATCTTCGTGACCAGTGAGGCGTCCAAGTCGCTGAGCATCGGCATCAGCGGCCCCGTCTTAGCGATTCCCGCCTCATTGACCGCGTGATGAAGAACGGGAATCGGACCAAAGCCGTTGCGAAGGTCTTCCAACGGAAGAAACCACTTGCGAATCGCCTCTGCCTCTTCGAAATCACTCCGCTGGATTGCGGCGAGCATTTCCATACTCTTGCCCGGCGCGACGCAAACGCAACCGCTCGTAAACCCCGTCACGCCGAAGTCGCGAAGGTGAACGATCGCAGGCTGCTCGCCGATGCCACTGACAATCCTCTCACCCGGAAAGGCGTCCATGACTTCGCGAAGATAGTCGTCCTTCGCCGGATCGTCTCGAACGACCGCGTACTTGATCCATGAAATCGCACCATCCGCGTCGAGCGAACGAATCAACTCCGCGTCGAGCCAACGATCAATCTTGAGGTACAACACAATCGGTCGTCCCAAGCGGTCGGACATCTCGCGAACGGCGCGGGCGATGCCGGCTTGACTCACGATGTCCCGCGCCGGCAAAAGCATCGCCGTTGGAAACGGATGCTCTCGCAACACATCAATCTGATCCATCGCCAAACCATAGGCCGGCCCAAACGACGGCACGACGGTCGTTTCATCCCCCGCTAGTTCCGCCAACAGGCCAAGCGTCTCCGCGAACTCACTCAGGCGGATGTGGTAAAAGACGGCGTTTCCGCCGTACAACAATGAGCGGACTCCGCCACTCTCAAGAAACCGAATGATCTTGGCGTTTTCCTGACGGCATACCTTGCCGTCACCGTCGCGGGCCATTGGCGGAACCGCAAAAACACTTCGAGGCAGGTGGCTGGCATCAAAGCTGGAAGTCAGCATAGAAACTTGGGGAAGAACGGGATCGAGGATCGAACCGGAGACGTTTTAGGCGATTCGCTTAGGTGGCCCGGGTCGACGCCGAAAACAGGGTCTTTCGGTTTTTCCGTTTCAGCGACACGCCACCTCGGATGATCTTAGCGGGAGAGCCGCACTTTAAACAGAACGCGAGACACGTGCGTCTGCGTTGTTCTCCGATTCCGAGCTGTCTGTTAGCGGCCGCGTCGTCGATAAACCCGAGTCGACTGTCTTCCCGAAGGATCGGTGTACGTGAATTCGACGCTGCCGTTGCCCAAGACTTCATACTCGATCTTCGCGGTCCGGCCGGAGACACGGTAGCGGACCTCGAATTGATCACCGTCCCGCTCGAACCCGGTGATCGAGGCACCGCGTAGCGGCGGTTGGCCAGGACGCATCGGTGAGTCGCGAGGCTGTTCAATCTGGTCACCTCGAATCGTCACCACCCCGTGCAGTCCCCCGTTGATGTAGGGGAACCGTTTGCTGGCGTGGTAGTGGTACGCACCGTCATGGGTGTGTCCATTGAACCGATCCAAATTTCGTGGTGTGTTGCCGTCGCGTTCCAGCAGTCCCAGGATGGGATAGCCGTCGAGTGCAAATCCGATCGGATTCCCCTCGCCAACGGTCTCTTCGAGGTGCAGCGGCGCGATGTGATAGTGATAGTCATCGCCG
>JBCBLJ010001195.1:0-1616 GCA_038520195.1 Planctomycetota bacterium | reverse complement strand
GGCCTTCCCCGCGTTTTTTCCGGCGCTGCGATCGATCAACTGTTGAGCTACAACTGGCCGGGCAACATCCGGGAACTTCGCAATGCGGTGGAACGCGCGGTCGTGCTTTGTGTGGACGACGAGATTTTGCCAGAGGACCTTGGTTTGCGAGGAACCGTGATTTCCCAAACCGCGTCTCAGGTTCCTTCGTCGTTGGCAGAAGTCGAACGCGATCACATTGACCGGGTGCTGCAATTCACTGGTGGAAATAAGACGAAGGCATGTGAGCTGTTGGGAATCCCACGGACATCGCTGTACAACAAGCTGAAGCAAGCAAGATGACTCGAATGAACTCGCTTCGCATCGAAGAGCTTGAAACGCGGCGACTGTTGTCTGCGAACACTACCGTGCCCTCGTTGCTGCGAACGGATCAATTGCCCCTGACCGCTGAATCAGTCCGTGAACTGTTTTTGCAGCGGTCGAACGAATGGTCGGTTCCGGTGGACGTTCGTGAAAACGTTCTCTCCGCCGCGGTCGAACGATTGCCGGCGACTCAGGTGGATCAAATTGTTGGCGAGTTCGGGGATGTCTCGGTCCAGCTCGACGCCATTGCGACTCCGCCACAAACGAATCCACCCTTACCGGTGACCTCATTTGATACGTCGCTGCAGCCCACTGCCGCGATTGAATCCGCGTTCGATGAACTTGTCCAAGAGGCGTCGCGGATTCTCAACGCTTGGCTTCACCGGTCAACGTATCCGGTGGAGACTCGGCTTTCGGCGTGGAATTCGTTTGTGGACTCGCGCGACGCCTTCATCCAACAACTCCGTGTCTGGCTGGGCAACGGCCGTTTGAGCGAGGTGCGGACACAGCCAGACACGACGTCGACCGGGCCGGAGACCTTTCGTGCGCGAGCGGCAACCGAAGTGAAGTCCACCTCCGGAGCGATTATGGACTTCGCAATCGCTCCGGTTCAAAGCGAAGATACCGTCGATCGTGAAACGCTTGTCTCGATGAGAGACGATGCGCGTCAATCGTTCGGTCAACCGCTGAAGTGGTTCAAAGGTGACGATGATTTCGCCGACGATGCGCGAAACGCAACAACTGCGCAATGGGACTCGGACTCGAAACCTGAGTTTCGATTCGACACGACGTCCGAGAGGACGAGTCCGCGCGTGCACGCGTTCGCTTCATTGGGATCGCTCCATGTCAGCCTCGGGAAAGCAGTCGGCTACATCGATCAATTGGCAGGATTGGAATGGCCCTTTGAACCTTTCCTATCGGGTGATCATCCCGCCGGTACTCGTGGTGGCGTTCTCGGTGGGTTGTTGCTGATCGCAGCAGCGACGACGGCCGTGGGCCATGTTTCACGATCGCGGCGTCGTGGCAATCAAGTGGCCGAGATCGAAGACATGATCGAAGTCGACGTTTGCCAAGCAACGGTGCGACGCGATACTTCGCAACTCATGCTTTGACGGCGGCGAGACGCACCCGATTCGTGGACCGATTGACCTCGTGTTTGGCGTCGAGTGTTCTTGGTCTTAGAGCTCTGCTGGGGCCGATGGTCTAATGCCCAACCCGCGAATTGCGGCCGCGCGGTTCTGAAGGACGTCGGGCATCGGATTCGTGAAGCGTTC
>JBCBLJ010000505.1:0-6189 GCA_038520195.1 Planctomycetota bacterium | reverse complement strand
CGAACGGGTTGATTCATCGCACGGGTCGAACCGGTGAATTGCGGATGTGACGCTAAACGTAGCGCCGACGCGAACGTCATGAACGATCCTTTGCCTTCGCCACGCAATTCGTCACCGTAGGTACGGTTCCCACTGCCCATTAACGCCGTCCCGAAGGCGACGCCCTCGTCGCTACGTTCTTTGTTGTGAGGCAATCCCAACGCATGACCTAACTCATGCGCAACGCCGCCGATGAAGATCGAATTGTGCTTGCCCATTGAGATCCGTCCGTACTCGCCATCGAACATCATCTGAGTATCCGTCAGACGACGCGTGTCCAAGATCGGTTCGTCCAACTGCCAAGCGGTGCCCGAGGCGTTGTCGCCGCCCGCGTAGTAGGGACTCTCGTGTCGCATCCTTCGCGTTGTTTCGTCCCAGAAACCGAGATTGCAAAAGATCAAGATGGTTTCACGACTCGCATCGACACCGGCCGCACGTAGCACCGGTTCACACTCTTGCCGAATCCTTCCGCCGCTTGGCTTTCCATATTCCCTGGTTCTCGCGTGCCCTTTCACGAGATGTATTTTCAGCCGGCCTTGTGCGTCCCGCTCCAGGCAAATCGTTCGTTGCCCGAATCCGTTCGCTTCCATTTGCGTTGCGTAGAACGCTTGAATGTCTCAGGACACGAGAGAGCCGCGGCTCGTAGTCTTTCGCTGGCTCGCGATCGTCCGGAGTCCAGTACACGACGTGCAGCTTGCGCGAACTTTCCTTGCTCGCGAACGTCTTCTCATGAAAAGCGTCGAGCCGTTGGAGGGCGCGTTGAGCCAACTGCTGGTTGCGTTCGACCAGCGTTTGAGCGAACGTTTGCCGGTTCGACGAAGGAAAGAGGATGAGGGACAGGAAAAAGAACAAACGGAATCGCACATCAAGGCTCAACATGGGCGGGCTGTCGATTGGATGCGACTAACATAGCAAAGCTTTCGCCGCGAAACGCGGATCATCATGCCGGAGGAGGAGACGCAACATGCTTGGATTTCGATACCTCAAAGTGAATCCGACCACGTTTCTGATTCAATTCCGCCGTGGGCAAATTGTGTCAAGCGGCGCTGGACTCTCGCTCTGGTACTTCGCCCCGAACAGCGTGATCGTGCGGGTCAATTTGGCGACGCAGGATGTCCCGTTCGTCTTCGAGCAGCAGACTGCGGACTTTCAGGATGTGACCATTCAAGGCAACTTGACGTTCCGCGTCGATGATCCGGTCAAGCTCACGGCGAAACTCGACTACTCCACTGACGTTCGCGGACGTTATGTTTCTGATGACCCAGATTCGCTCCGCGACCGATTGGTGCGTTTACTTCAAGTCGAATCGCATGAGTATGTTCGATCTCAGGAACTCGAGCCATTGCTTCGTAGCGGTACCGCCCTGGGCTCTTCGCTGATGGCGACACTGGCAGCATCCGAAGTCCCGCTCACTCTCGGGCTCGCCATCGAAACGCTCGACATCCTCTCGATCAAAGCGACCCCCGAGATGCAGTCGGCACTGCAAGCCGAAACCCGCGAATCGACGCTTCAGAAAGCCGACCAGGCCGTTCACGAACGACGTAAGTTGGCGATCGAAGCCGAACAAGAAATTCGCGAACGAGAACTTGCCAATGAAAGGATCGTCCAGGAGAAACAACGGGAGGTGCGCGAAGCGGAGCTTGCCGCCGACGTGGCCGTCGAACAGGCACGCACGGAACTGGTCGAGAAACAGGCCGAGAATGAGAAGATTCTCGCCAGCGCTCGCGCCACAGCGCTCCGTGAGTCTTTCGCCGCGCTGCAGAAGGTTGACTGGAAAACGATCTCGGCCGTTTCGGGATCGAGCGACTCGAAAGAACTGATCGCGATGGCTTTCGCACAGCTCGCCGAAAACGCCAACAAGATTGGTCGACTCGACATCACCCCCGATCTGTTGACGAAGCTGACCGAAGGAAAGGAGTCTTCGAACTGATGAGCGCTAAACTGACACCCTCGATTGCGCTCGTCACCGCCGAGACCCGTCTCCGTGGCTTCTTGGCGAAATGGGGGACGCGAGGTGCCGCTGAATTTCGGGTCAAAACGGCTCGCAGGCGCTACCGCGAACAAGCCATTGCTCAGTCCATTGCGCTTGCCGATGATCTCGCGGACTTCGATGCCTACGTCGAAGAGGACGACATCTACCAGACCGCCGTCCGCCGCGTCCGGTCGGAACTGGAAGGCTTGGGGTTGCCGGTCGTCAACCTCGCGAAATCGTATCTCCCGACTTACTACTTCGGACGCACGCAGGCCATTGTCGTTGTCGGCCCCGACGGCCTGGTCGCGAACACCGCGAAGTACGCCGACTCATTGCCAATTGTCGGAATCAATCCCGACCCCAGTCAGATCGATGGTGTCTTGCTGCCATTTCAAGTCAATGATGCGCGGCGCGCCGTTCGCCGTACTCTCGACAAACGCGCCGCGATGAGCGAGGTGACGCTGGCGCGCGTCTCACTCTCGGACGGCCAAACGATGCTCGCCTTCAACGATTTTTTCGTCGGCCGACAGACGCACGTTTCGGCTCGGTACGTGCTCTACAGCCAGGGCGCTAGCGAAGCACAGTCGTCCAGCGGCGTCATCGTGTCGACCGGTGCCGGTTCGACCGGTTGGCTCAGTAGCGTCTATAACATGACCCGCGCGATCGCCGGCGGAACCAACGTCCCCGCCAAGCCATTGCCTTGGAACACCGATTCACTTCGGTGGGTCGTCCGCGAACCGTTCCAAAGCCGCGCGACGGGAACGTCGTTCGTCTGCGGAACCGTCGACGAATCCACTCCCTTCTCCATGGAAAGTCTGATGTCCGAAGGCGGTGTGATCTTCTCCGATGGCATTGAGAGCGACTATCTTGAGTTCAACAGCGGAACGGTGGCCGAATTCTCCATCGCCCCGACACGCAGTCGACTTGTCGTGGACGCCTGAGCCCGATCATCGAGTTCCACCAAAAGTCTGAGACCACTTTTCCGCAACACGACGAGCGCAGGGAACTGAGATGCTGTTTGGCCCCACTCAGCCGGGATTGGTTCAGCCAACGGACGAGGAGCGCAAGCTTATGGAGGATGCGGAAAAACGGCTACAACATCAAGCAACAAATGTCCAAGAAGCTCGCACTCCCGGTGGCGGCTTCTCGATTGTCGGCGCGAGTGTCGCCGTTGGCGTTTTGGTGGTGACCGGCTTGATGCTTTGGGTAACGTTTCGACTTCTCCTCTGAATCGGAGACGCTGCCCTGACTCGACGGCACTGGTGTGACGCAGAGGCCTGCGGTGCCTTGAGGCAGTGGCACTTCGAAATCGTCGGGACGCTCGAAGGAAGAACGCCGCCGTTTGCCTTCTCAGTTCGACCTCTTCCCTGCCTCTTTCGCTTACATGCGTTGATGTCCGCCCACCGACACCGTTGGAGATCGTCCGGTTCTAACCGTCCGGTCGCTTGCGTAAGCTTTTGTTTTGGCGCGAGCCCACACGCTCGCCGTCGAGTACCCGACGAGGATTGAAGGAATGGAACAGCGTCGATTGGGGCGAAGTGGATTGGTAGTCAGCGACATCTGCATGGGCACAATGACGTTTGGAATGCAGTGCGATGAGGGTCTCAGCCACGCGATCTGCGACCAAGCCTACGACGCTGGCATTGATTTCTTTGATGCGGCGGAACTCTATCCGGTGCCTCCATCCGTCGAAACGTACGGCGTGACGGAGGAAATCTTCGGTCGTTGGATGAAGACAAAACCGCGAGAAACCGTGATCGTCGCGACAAAAGTCGCAGGCGCCGGACATGGCTGGTTCGCACCGCCTGTGCGTCACGGAAAAACGACACTCGATCGGCATCAAATCCGGCGAGCCTGCGAGGACTCGCTGCGTCGATTGGACACCGACTACATCGACCTTTACCAAACTCATTGGCCTGATCATGGGATGCCCTACGAAGAGGTACTCGGCGCACTGACGGAACTACGCGACGAAGGCAAAGTTCGCGTGATCGGCGCGAGCAACGAAACGAGCTGGGGAATGATGAAAGCGTGCTGGGCGAGCGATGTTTACGACGTCGATCGTTATGAGACGGTGCAAAATAACTTCAGCCTGATCAACCGACGCTGCGAAAGTGAACTCGCTCAGGTGTGCCGCCGAGAACAGATTTCACTTTTGCCTTATTCGCCTCTCGGCGGAGGCGTCTTGACCGGAAAGTACCAGGACGGTCCACCGCCCAACGCCCGATTCACCGGTTATCTGACCGGCGGCGGCGAACGTCAAAAGAAAATGGCGGAGCGATTCGTCAATGATCGCACCCTCGAAACAACCGCTCGTCTCTCGGCGATCGCAAACGACCTCGACGTCACCGTGACCGCGTTGGCGGTCGCCTGGAGCCGGCAGCATGACTTCGTGGCCTCCACCATCATTGGGGCCACCACGCTCCAGCAGTTGGACGAGTCACTTGCGGCAAAAGACTTGATCCTGGATCAAGAAACGCTTGATCGAATCGATCAGATCGATGTCGATATCCCCAACCCGATGACCGAAGACGGTTTGCGACGCCTTTGACGAATCAGCTCACGCGTGAAGGCCTATTAGCGCGAAAAAGTCGCTCGGTTCGCGTGTAGACGACTTGCGGATCGGGAAATCCTCCGCAGCGCGAATCATGACCTAGAGCCAGAAGCAGTCGATCGTCCCGACGACCAGAAGCGTGACACTAATCCACGCATTCGCCTGGAAGAAGGCTTCGTTGACTCGCGAAAGATCGTTCGGTGATACCAGCGAGTGTTGGCGTAAAACCAGGCCGACAATTCCGACGAGTGACACCCAATACAGCCACCCAAATCCGACCCGCGGATCGACCAGCGGCAATGCGCACAAAAACCCCAGCATGATGACGTGGGAAACAGTGGCGATACGGAGAGCGCCGGCGATGCCGAACGTTGCGGGAACACTATGAAGGCCGACCCGCGAATCGTACCCAGCATCCTGGCAGGCATAGATGATGTCGAACCCCGTCACCCACGCGGCGACCGCCAGCGCGAGGAGGCACGGAGCGAGCAAGTCGCTGGGATTCTCGACCGAAGACGCCCCTCGAATCGCCACCCAAGCACAAACCGGTGAAAGGCTGAGCGCGACGCCCAGCCACAGGTGTGCCGCCGACGTGAATCGCTTGGCAAGGCTGTATCCCAACAGGAAGGCTAGCACCGGAATCGACGCAATGATCGGGACACGATTAGGGAGGAAGATGGCCGTCGAAGCGATGAACGCGGCACAGCATCCGAGTGTGAATACGGCGACCGCTCGACGTGACAAGATTCCCGCAGGTAAGTGTCGCTTCGCCGTACGTGGGTTCGCCGCGTCAATCTTGTGATCCACCAAGCGGTTGAAGGCCATTGCCGCGCTCCGAGCGGTGACCATGCAAAGCAAGATGCCGACCAAATCTTGAAAACGAACCGCCACGGACTCTCCGGAAGGCAACGACGTGCGAATCGCCATCACCGTCGCCAACGCGGCGAATGGTAACGCAAAAATCGTGTGGCTGAACCGAACCAGACCAAGCCAATCGCCAAGCGACGCTTTGTGCAATCCGTCGGCCGGCGGTTGATCGCTCATCCGTCTTTCCACCTTTCGATCAATTCGTTAGCAACATTGAGCTGATCGAGAATCCGACCGACGACGAAGTCGATCATGTCATCGAGTGATTCGACGCCGTGGTACCAACCCGGCATCGCTGGCAACAGGATGCCACCGGCGGAAGCAATTCGGTGCATGTTCTCAAGCTGCAAGACGCTGAGCGGCGTTTCTCGAGGAACCAACACCAACTTCCGCTGCTCCTTCAAATGGACTTCGGCGGCCCGTTGAATCAGGTTGGATGCAGCGGCGCGAGCGATCCCACTGAGCGTGCTGCCACTGCATGGGCAGACCACCATCGCTCGCGTTCGAAAGGAGCCGCTGGCGATCGGCGTCATATAGTCGTCATAGGCGTGGCAATGCATCGTACTGAGCAACGAACTCCAGTCGGTCTCCTCGGCGAGTCTTCGATGTCGCTCGCTGGACCAAGACGGCGAATGAGCGACTAGCCGCGCGACATCGGGCTCGCGAGGATTGAGGGTAAAACCGAGTTCCTGCTGAACGACGGCCGCCCCGCTGGGACTGACTGTCAAGTGGACCGTACGTTTCGCCAAGCACAATG
>JBCBLJ010000532.1:0-5955 GCA_038520195.1 Planctomycetota bacterium | reverse complement strand
CTCTTTTCGTCCTCGCGATATTGCTGGATCGCCAGACCGGCTTCGACTTGATGCACATTGGATTTCAAACGACGTAGATTCCGTGATCCTTCGGTTGTGTGGCTACCACGCATCATGGAGTGCAGTTTGATTTCGATGACGCCGATACTCGCGCGAAGCGGTGACCACTGTTGTCGTGCTTGTTTGAGACGATCCAGATCGATCCGATCGTCTTCATCGTAGATCAGTTTCAGATCACCAATGGCGGCGCTCAGGCTCCCGAGCGAAACGAGCAACGCATGCTCATCTGAACCGGATCGGCTCTCTCTCAGCATGACCTCCAGGTTCTTCAGCGTTCGCGTGTCGCTTTCGATTTCCAGCGCCAGTTCGTGCATCAGTGGTTTGAGATGATAGACCTTCATCGACCGGAGACGATCGAGGCGGGCATTCAATTTACCGATCATCTGAATACCCGTGTGGGTGCTCAGTGCCACGATCATGTTTTGGAAGTCATCGTTTGCCTTGGTGGCCTTGGTCAGTCCCACCGCGAGACGCTGTTCGAGTTCGTCGACTTTCAAAGCCGAACGTTCGGCTTCGTTTTCCGCCACCTCCAACGCTTCCGTCGCGGACTGTAGTCGCTGCTGCATGGATTCCTCGAGCGATCGAATCCCGAGAATGGAATTGAGCAGGAACGAGCCAAGGATCCCCGCGACTCCCAAGACGATTGCCGCCCAGATTTTGATGCGCTGCGAGACTTCTTTTAGCGGATCGATTTCCGATTGAAGACTCTCGCGAGCCAGCGCGAGCTGCTCCTTGCCGTCTTCGCGAGCACTTTGAACATCAAACGAGTTGGCCGGACGGATTAGCTCGCGAAATTGCGCGTCGGTGAGTGCTGATTCGCGGGCGGCGTGAATCACGGTGATGAGGTCTTCTCGGCCCAGATTGCGTTTGTCGACCGGAAACTGGTCCAGGTCGATCCCGCAAAGTCGAGCCACCCGAAGTAGCTCATCGAGTCGCGCGCTGCGGAGCCAATTCTCCTCATCCCAATCCGCCTGAGTCGACTGATCGTGCCGCTGTGTCGACGGATCCCGCTGCGTCGACGGATCGTGCTGCGTCGACGGATCGTGCCGCCGATCCGCCCCTACCTCATTGTCGATCATGATCCTGCCCTCCGTTTTTAGGACGGTCATTCCGCCGTCCGATGGCCGAAGAGAACGGCCGGGATACCTCGTTGCCACGAATTCTGATGAGATCTCACCCGGCAGCGATGAATCCCCTCACGAGAGCATGGATTTTTCAAACCGCGTCGGCACGGGCGGACGCACCTATTGCTTCCGCGAGAGTTCCTTCAGCGAGGCTTTCGCCTCCTCGTTCTCCGCATCCAAAGCCAAGGCCATCTCAAACGAGACACGAGCCGCCGCCAGATCATCCAGCGTCATCTGTGCCTTCCCCAAGCTCGTGTGTGCATTGGGCGAGGAAGGATAGTTGGCGGCGTTGAGTTGGAGCAGCGGGATCGCGTACCGCTGGAAATCCTCGTCATAGCCCAGGAAAGCGTCGCCCCACAGGTCGATCATCGGCTCCGGCGGAAGCACCTGGAGGTCGAGCAACTTTGACACGGAATGAAAATGTCGTTCGATCTTCTCGGGCTGCCCCAAGAAGTACTCCTGCGGAAACTGGTAACCCTCGAAGACATGCAGCAGCCCCCGGTACAAGGTTTGGATCGGGACGGAGTGGTGCGTTTCACCGGGGAATTTTTGCGATCGGAAGCGAACGCCGTCGGCTCTCTTAAGTTCCGCTTCGAAGGCACGAATCGAGGCTTCCACGTTTTCGAAACCGCTTTGAAGCACGTCGTCGCCGGGAGCACGGTAGGGCAATACGTGAGAGAGAAACACAGCCTCGCGTCTTGCGTCGAATGCGTTGGAATCAATCGCTCGTTGAAGCCGTTTGACCAGCACTCGATCGTCCCACCACAGGCTCGGATCCGCGAGGATAAAGGCCTGAAATGAACTCTGATTTCGCAGGAACGCATGAGCCCCCAACAGCCCGCCGTAGGAGTGACCAAAAAGAACCCGAAAAGGTCGTGTGCGATAGTCGGAATCGATTTGGGGGATCAGCTCTTGTGTGACGAACGCTAGGAAATCGTCGCCGCCTCCTGAATCACGCTGTAGCTCCGAAGTCTTGCCCGGCCGAAAGTCATTGATGGTCTGAGTCGGAGTCAGCTCTTTCGTGCGATTCTGGTGGGGAATGCCAACGACAATCATCTCCGGAATCTGCCAACCCGATTCGCCCATGAAGCTCACGATGCCGGAAACGGCGTGGAACTGCACGTCACCATCCAACAGGAACAGGACGGGGTACCGCTGGGGCAAATAGGGACTGGGTTGATACGACGCAGGAAGATGAACCCAGTACTCGCGTTGTTGGCCAAGGATCTTGGAGTCAATGAAATGGCGTTTCCCAACCTCAATTGCGGCGGCTTGGTCCACAGCATCCGCCGCGGTTTCATTGGAATCGGCGCCGGGCTCTTGCGCTCGCTCCGTTTCGGTTTGTCCGCACAGTGTCGCACACAGGAACCCGACGTTGAGCACGAGTGCAAGCACGCATCGCGTTGGGTGGGACAAGATTGATTTGGTCATTTTGTTTACCGAAAACGCGGTCTCGAAGTCTTGAGAGTCTCACTCCACCGGCATGAGATGGAAGGACGCTTCTTCAAATCCACCGGCCTCTTTTTTCATGGCGACCCATATCTTGAGTGATCCATCCTCCTGAACGGCGTACGTGAGGCCGCCGAAGTAGGCCGTTTTCGCTTCGACTTTGATCAGCGGAAACGTGATGTGTTTGTCTCGCGTCTCCCATCCCTTGAATGCCGCATCGAAGTGCTTCAGCCGCAACTCAACACCGCCCTCGGAGTTCCTCTGAAGAACGAAGAACTCCGTGAACTTGAGATCGCCGCCATCGACCAAGCGAAAGGTGCCGAGCATGCAGTCACCGTTGGGCGCGGACCACATCTCATCGCAGGACGCGCCAAAACCCGTGCCGCGCCACGCACCCTGAAGGAATGCGAATTGCGACAGTTCGGCCTTCGCTGCTTTGGCGTCAAGCGACATCTTGAGCGTGTGCTCGGTCAGCTTTTCCGCGGAGGCGAGTTGCGTGAACAGTAGAATCAAGATGACGACGTTCATGGTTTCATACCGGTGAATTGCTGGGCTTTTGTGCTGGACGGCCCCGTCGGAACCATCCCCGTTTGCATGGATGACGGACGGGGTCGGCCCAAATAGACACGCAAAATTCAGTTTTCAAGAAATGGTCGGGGCTCCTCGCCATCGAAGGGAGCCCCGTCGACGCCTCCGACCGAGCGAACGGGCGCGAGCACTCGGGTGAGATCGTCGGGAATTCGGCCGAAGAAGCCTAACGGCAAGAATTCGACGGCCGTTCCGACGCGGAAACGCTAGGTCCCGCCGAATTGGCGTAGCGAGGTTCGGGCGTATCCCAAAGCGACCGTTCGCGAGCGCGAGACTCGCTGGTTTTTCTCATCGGCGAAATTGAGCGACTGTCGGCGTCGCGCGTCGGCCGACCGAGTCCGGACTGCAAGTCCCGAGTCCGAACTGGAAGCGGCTAGTACAAACCGCAAGAACTGTCCTGTGTCGCGGAAGGATTCAACGGGTCGTGGCGGCCGTTGAACCCACGCCTCCGCGAGGACGCCTCCATCCGCGCTAGTTGCGAATGCAGTGCAGCTTGTCGGCGCTGCGGAGCAGCAACGTGTCCTCGGTCGCCGTCGGCGTGGACCAATACAGTCCTGCGATGGAGTTTTGACCGATGAACTCAAATGCCTTGCCAGATTTGACCACGGTGGTCGTACCGGACTCATTCAATCCAAACACTTTGTCACCGGTGGCCCACAAAGAGGCCGTGACGCTCGAAGAGTCCTTCAGGCGTTCTCGATAGAGCCGTTCTCCCGAAGCAGCATCGTGGCAACTGAGGATGCCGCGGCTAAGCACGAACACCTGGCCATTGGCGACGACGGGCGAACACATCCCCGGTGCGGATGAATCTTCGACCCAGGCGAGTCCTTTCTCGCCGAGACTGTCGTAGGTCAGTTTCCCGGACGCACCCGCGTTGATCGCGACCAGTGGCCCGCGGCTCGTGCGACCACTTTGACCAAGATAAATTCGCTCGTCATCGAACGTCGGCGAAGCGCTAAACGCGCCAACGGCACCCGTCATGCTCCAAAGTTCTTTGCCGGTTTCAGGCTCATAGCTGGTCACGATCCCGCTGCCACACGTCACCAATTCGGTCCGAACCTTGTTGTTCCAAATCACAGGCGAACTCCAACTGGTTCCACCGTCTCGCTCGAGACGCCATGAGTCTTCGCCAGACTGAGCGTCGAGGGCACAGACGAAAGACTGCTGTTCGTTATCGCACTGCACGAAGACTCGCCCGTTGTGCAGAGCAAGAGAACTACCGGTTCCAAAGTCATTGCCAGTTTTGAACGCGCCCAAGTCTCGCATCCAGACCCGTTCACCGCTGGTGTCGAGACAAGCGACGATGCCCACCGCCGCGAAATAAGCGTAAATGTGGTTGCCGTCGGTTACGGGTGACTCGGTGGCATAAGAGTTCGATGGATGGATTTTGAAAGGCGGCTTCTTGGAGACGACCTGTTTTTTCCAGGCCACGCTACCATCGCTGAGATTGAGGCAATGGACCTCGAAGCTGTACGGTTTATCAGGTGCTTTGGAACGATAGAACGAGCCCATCGACTGGACACCCTGCCCAAACCCCTTGGGCCGGTCGTCGCCTTCGGCGACCGCGGTCGTCACGAAAATTTGATCGCCAGCCACTACCGGAGACGACCAGCCTCCGCCCGGGATTTCCACCGACCAGCTAAGATTTGTCTCGTTGTCCCACCGGTCAGGAACCGCGTCCGAATACACACCGTTCCCCTGCGGACCGCGGAATTGGGCGTCCGCTTGGCTCGTCCAACTGAGGCAAAGTGTGGCAACGGATAGCAGGATGGCGATCGGGTGTGGACGGGACATGGCTCAATTTCTTGCTCGAGACGGCGGTCGGTGGGTCAAGGAAAAGTAGGGCCGCGTCAAGAACGGGTACGCCTCGGCAGAAAGCACGTGAGGGACTGTGTCGAGTTGCCATGCTGAGGCGGAGCATTTCGTGCGCTTGAAGATCGACGACGTCCGTGACCTGAATGGAACGGAGGTCGCGGAACGACTCACGTTGCGACGAGGTGTTGGCGTTCCGTTTCACGCCATGTTCGACGCGGATGGTGAGATGCTTGCAGACAGCTACGGTCTGATTGGCAACGTCGGCGCCATGAGCGGTGTGGAAGGCAAGCGGCACTTTCGTAAGATGCTGGAGACCGCGTGCAAGAGAATCAGTGCTGAAGAGATCAAGTCATTGCTCGAGAGCATCGCCGACTAACGCGCGGAGGTCGGTGGGCGACTACGGCGAAGCGTCGGATTCAATCTACGCGTCGCGATAGTTCCCATCGCCAAGGTAGACGCCATTGCGAAGACCGAAGTGATTCCTCGAGTAGCCGAAGGGTCGCGGTACGAAGCCCTCCGGATCGACTCTCCATTCGGGATCGACCGTTCGATAAAAGCACTCCGAAACGTCGTCCGGAGCGACCAACAGGCAACGCATCAAGTGCCAGATCATTTCATTGGCGACATCGACGTTCTTGGCACGACCCAGAAGCCCCACGCCCTCGTTGTCTCCCTGCAACAGAAAGGTGGCGACTCTTCGGTGGCCCGAGAAAACCACAAACTGGATGGAGTAACCGCCGCCATCACTTTCTTCGCTCGCGTGTTCCGGGATCGCGTCGGCCAAACTGCGGAGACGAGAAAGGACCCAGCTTGCGACGGGTGCCGAATTGAGCGTGGGGAGTCGTCCCGTCCGGATCAGCGGCTTCGCGATGTCACACTCAAAGTCGAACCCGGTCCTCAGTTCCGATCTCCTGTCCGG
>JBCBLJ010000982.1:0-2752 GCA_038520195.1 Planctomycetota bacterium | reverse complement strand
GCATTGAATCCGACCGCCATCCCAGAGAATCCGAGCGTTCCGCCCACGCCACTGCGACGTCCCCTCAAACAAAAACCCAACATCCGCCGAAACATCAAACACCGCCCCGCGGGCATCGGTTGTCGGGTGTGCTGACGATCGATGCCCGCGGGGCGGTGTTTGATGTTTCGGCGGATGTTGGGTTTTTGTTTGAGGGGACGTCGCAGTGGCGTGGGCGGAACGCTCGGATTCTCTGGGATGGCGGTCGGATTCAATGCGACGGCGACAACGTGGCGTTTCGGTGCCTCGATATGATGTCGTCAACGCTGCACCCGCATTCGATCGAACGGGCAAGGGTTGGGATTCAAGTCGGCATCTGTCGCGCCTGGAGCGAGAACTGCGGCTTCGGTGGCTTGCCTGGTCGGGAGATGTACGGTCGACGCTGCCGGAGGATTTTGGAGTTCTACGACCGGGCCAAACTTGGGAGCTGCTCGGTAAGAAGCCCGACGACGCACTGACGCGCAAACTCAAATACGAATCCTTCGCCGGCACGACCGTCGCCGACATCGTGGTTGCGGGTGCGATTGACCCGACCGTTGAGGGCTAGGTGTTGTTTGCGAGCTCGGCCGCGATCTACCGCAGCTCCATCGCTCGCATTCGCGGCAACACGCCCAACGGCGGCGGATCGCTCATCTGGTCGGACAGTCCGTACTGGCGAGCGACAACGATCCGAGACATTGCCGTTGAGACGGCGAACAAGAGAGACAAGCCGAAGTCGGTAGCGATTCGCTTTGCCAAGCCGTTGACCGCGCGGCCCGATAAGGTTCGGTCGGTGTGGTGGATGGGCGGGATGGCGTCGAAGGTAGAGTATGCCACGAGGGAGGAAGGATAGCGAATCGAAGGAAGAGCGGAACAAGGCCGCGCGTCATCGTGCTGCGATTCGGCTACTTCAAGGCAGCCAAATGTCGAAAACTCGATTACATGAGTTGCTTGCCGACGATGGGTTTGTAGTCAGTGATTCGACCTGGCGACGGGACCTGACTGAGATGCAGCTTGACGAAACGATGCTCGTTTGCAGTGGTGAGCAGGTTACGGCCTAAAGGTGGTCATCGCCACCCCTTTGATGAATGAGAGACAGTGATCCGATCTCTTCAGCCTCAGCCCCAGGGCGCGGCCTCCTTTGCAACCGAGTTTCTTTCACCCGATCCGTGCAACGGGGTCGTCCTCTTCTGGTGCTTGGTTGGGCTGTGGCAATCCAATCAACTGACCTTTAAGGTCCACCACTTCATCCAGAACCTGATTGATCGATTCGCTGATGCTTTGCTCGATCTCATTCAGACTTGTTTCGGATTGACCCTCGATATTGGTTTTCTGGTACTGTCCCATTGTTCGTAGACCCTCCATGAATGAATCCACAAGGTTCTTAACAAGTTTGTCTTGTTTTCTCGTGTCCGTTACGAATTTTTTCACCTCCGCGACAAACGCTTCCCGAACAACCTGAGTAGCCTCACGTGATTGATGTTCAAATTGCCGCTGGATCTTCGCGGCTAGTTCAGCTTGCTGTTCTTTGACGTCTCCGACGATATTCCGCACTGCGTCGTGCAGCCTCGTATCTATCCTCTCAACTGTGGATCGAATTTCGGCAAGATCGCTGTTGTCATCGATTTGCTTAGCAAGGTCCATCCGCTCAAGGATCTGAGACTGCGTATGCTCGATTGTCGCGAGAGATGTAATGAGTAGCTGTTGACCCTGTGCCTCGGCATCAAGCCTTCTGTCGAAGGCTTGAGTCTGCTGGTCGATTACCGTGAGAGAATCGCGTAGCGATTGACTATCTGTTAGAAGCTGAGTGCGGAACAAAGCAAAAGACACGCCGGCACCGATCACGACAGCAACCAATGAAAAAGTGATCGTTATCCAGTCAGAGGTAGTCATTCCGCTGCGTTTATCTCCATCATGCCGGGCTGTAGTTCTTTCATCCGATCCAGTAACTGACAGATGTTCAAGCTGCCAAGTACTACTACGAGCTGTTTCCATTGTATGCGCGTTTTGTTTGACGGATCCACCGTCCTGGCCATGATTCCGGAGGTTCATCGAACTCTCACGGAGCGGAATCATGCGGGCGGTTCTCTTTCTCTTGGCGGTGTGTTTCGGGGCGAGTGCTTTCGCCCAGTCTGGCCAGACGGTTTGCATCAACGGCAAGTGCTATCGGATCGGCGATAACCTTGCCAACGCGTTCAGGGCGACCAGTTATGTCATTTCCGAGCGGGTGGTCACGGAAGTCCCGGCGCAAACAAGAAGTTTGGCTAGTTCGGCTCCAACGGCGCTCCCATATCACGCTTGGGGGCTGATGACGATGTTGGCGCGGGTCACCGGCACCGATGCGGTGATTCGGTGCGATGGTGACGCCTCACGTGTTGATTTCACCAAAGCCGACGTGGTGCTTCCGCGGTCAAATCCGCCGGCGCTGGTGAAGTTGGTTCCGAGGCTGGCCAAGCTTCGCCGCGGAACTCGGTCGTCTCCTACGGGATCGATATCCCGGACCAATGCACAACGCGGCTTCGGCCGATGGTCACACGCTGTTTCTGTGGACCGTCGGCGATGACGTGCCGGCGGCGAGTGACATTCCAGATTGGCCAAGGGGGTCGTGATGCGTTTCCTTGCATTGGGTTTGTTGCTGGTTGGCTGCGGAAGTGCCCGCGCGCAAATCTCCGTCGAATCGATCAAACAGGTCTGCGTGATCAAACCGGCCGAGAAGATCGAGACCGAGGGCAGT
>JBCBLJ010000362.1:0-7957 GCA_038520195.1 Planctomycetota bacterium | reverse complement strand
TCACGCGATCGACACCACATGCCTTCAATCGGTCCGCCTGCTCTTGTGATAACAACCCGAGACACGCACAGATGTCAAGACCGTACTGCTGCTTAATCTCTGGAACGATCGCTTCAACGGCCGACATTTCCCGCTCGCTCGGGCCGCGAGCCGAGATCACCAGACAATAGGTCTTCGCGCCCCGTTCGGCAGCCACCTTCGCAGCATCCATCAACGCATCTCGCTTGAGGATGTTGTACTTGGGAACCGGCGCCGAAGAGATCTTCGATTGGCTGCAGTAATGGCAATCCTCGGGGCACAATCCGCTCTTCGCATTCATCAAGAAATACAGCTGAACGGTCTTGCCGAAGTGCTTTTCACGCAATCGGAAACCGGCCGAAAGCAGCGCGAGGATGTCGTCGTCGCCGGACTCCAGGATCTTTCTTGCGTTTTCCCGCGAGAGTTCGCCGCCGGCGAGGATTTCGTCGGCCCACCGATCGAAAGGCAACCGATCAGTTGTGCGGTCGAGAGTCAGGTCCGTTGCCATGGGTCGAATACTTGCTACTTGCGTTGCGGAGAGACTTGAAACCGGGCAATATGTTGACTGCCAGTCTCTCCGTCCACAAGTCGCCCTCCTCGCGAGCGAGCATGACACGCTACTTTGTCCGCCTCGGCTCACTCGGCGAAGTCATCATCGCGACGGCGATGATGCGCATCGACCGCGGACGACGGGTCGTCCTTCGATCACCGCGCGGAATTGAAATTGCGGAAGTTCTCGCGCCTTGCAACCAAACGGTGGCCGCAGATTCCACCTACCGGGTACTTCGACCAACCACAGACTCCGACGAACGGTTGGCGAACCGCCTCCTTCGACACAAGCGGGAGGCGATGGAGGCCTGCCAGACGAGGCTCCGCGAGTCCGGCTCCGACGCCGTCCTGCTGGACGTGGACCAGTTCCTCGATGGTGCCACGTTGAAACTGCACTTCCTCGGTGACGTCGACTCGGCCGCCCACTCCATTGCGGACGATGTCGCGAAACGCTACGAGACGATCGTTCAATCCGATCATCTCGCGGAATTGCTCAATGAAGGTTGCGGACCCGATTGTGGCTCCGCCGCCAAGAGTGCATGCGGCTCGTGTGTGGGATGCGTTGGCTGCGGGTCACATCGCTGACCCCGCTACACGACCGCTAGAGAATCTCCAGCAACTCGACTTCAAAGACCAACACTTCGTTGGGTCCGATCGCGGGCGGGCTTCCACGCTCGCCGTAGGCTAGGTTCGGTGGGATGTAGAGCATCCATTTGTCACCGACTTTCATCTTCTGTAGTGCCATCTGCCAACCCTTGATCACGCCACCGACCATAAAGCTGGCTGGCTGACCGCGTTTCACGCTGCTATCAAAGATCTCGCCGTTGGTTAGCTTGCCGGTGTAGTGGACTTTCACACGGTCGGACTGCGTCGGCGAACCGCCCTTGCCTGCCGTAACCACTTTGTATTGCAACCCACCGTCCAGCTCTTTGACGCCGTCCTTCTTCTTGTTGGCGGTGAGCCAAGCGGTCGCCACTTTCGTCTTCTCATCGAGGAAAGATTTGAACCGCGCGTCGATCAAGTCCTGCAATTTCTTTTGAGCTGCTTGCAACTCGGCATCCGACATCACGAGCTTGCCCTTCAACGCATCCCGGACTCCCGCGGCGATGGCATCGGCATTAATATCTTTGCCCGTAAGTCCCTGATTGCCCAGTTGCTGCCCCATCGAAACGCCCAGGAAATATCCGACCGGATACTCTTTGGCGAGCTTTGCTTTTGAATCGGCGTCTTCTTGGCCGTAACTCATTGAAGTCAACAAGCAAACGACCGCGATCATGGAGAGGCAGCGATGCATGGGTGGGTCCTTGAATGAAGATGATCGGTGCCGTCGCGCCGACTTGGGGAGTATCGCGGCATGATAACAGCAAACCGCCAAATGGCTATCCTCCCACCGGCGGCCGCGCGATCCCGAATGACTCGCACAATGACTCGCACAAACACGAGTCTTAGCCGAGGAGCGGTTCGGGTCGAGCCTCTGACGAGCGAGCCGACTCGCGAGCGAGAAAGTCCGGCCAGACTTCGCTGTCGAGTCTCTGCTCGCCGAGATTGAGTGTCTCGTTGACGTTGAGATTACCTTCCAGGATGTGCGCCGAGTTTAGCGCGTAGAAGCCTGGAACACTCGTCACGACCGGAGGCAGCCGAGTGCTGTAGTCGATCGTCGATAGGGCCGCGACATACCGCGCGCGGGCGACGCGGAACTGCAACACATCTTCCCGTGAGAAATGAGGATACATCTTCTCAAGCGTTTCCAAACAACGCTCGCGGTAGTCCTCGTCGGACTCCTTCAGGCCGTCATGAGAATCGATCATGTACTTGGGCAGATAAACAAGGTGGTTGCCGCCCAGCTCCTGCTCTGAATCCACGATCGTCGACATCTCGATGATGCCCGTTAGCGGCACCCATTCGTCGGTGATATTGGTCACGTAGTATTCGCTGATCGGTTTCTTGAGCAGCATTGATGCACAGACCACTCCCAGATACTTGATGTCTTCAAGCTTTGCGGACTCGGCGTCGCTCAGCTCGGGACACTGTTTCGCGATCAATGGCGACGCGATCGTCGAAACGACACAATCGAATCGATCGCTGCGTCCGTCGCCATAATCCACGTCGAGCCCTTCGTCGGCGATCGCTCGCTTCACTTCTCGAACAGGATGGCCGGGCAACAGAGTCACACCACGCGACTGGAGTGACTTTGTCCAAACGTCGACGATCCGCGCATAGCCTCCGGGTACATAGCCGAACATCTCTTTCTTCGCGCCGCTGCGACGCGCTTTGTACATCCGCTGAGTATGCGCCCAAATAAACGCCGCCGAAGTCTGTTGGTAGGCGTCACCAAGTTTTGCCCGCAGCAACGGAAGCCAAACCTTCTCAAACGCTCCTCTCCCAGACCATCGTCGCAACCACGTCTCAACGGACTGGCGTTCCATCGACCGAAAGTCACGTATCTTCGACGCCAGGAAGATCGTCCCGCCGAGCCTCAGCCGCTCAAAGAGATTCAAGGGCGGAAAACGCAAGAACTCAAGCGTGTTGCTCATCGAGAGCAACTCGCCACCGGCGTAAAACCCCGTCTTCGTTTCGACCCAACGAATTTCCTTTTCGAGGTCCAGCTTTTCGAGCTGATGCCGCAGAACCGAATCGCTCAAAAGCGTCACGTGGTAGAAACGGTCCCAAGTCACATCTCCCAACTGCCAAGCACTGGTCAGCCCGCCGAAGCTGTCCGCCGCTTCGGCAATCACGACTTCCTGGCCGCGATCAACCAAATCCTCCGCAACCTTTAAACCCATCACGCCGCCGCCAACGACCAACCATCGTTTGCGGACGCCGTCCCCGGAAGACTCCGCTGCCGACATCATCGCACCCCGATTCGATGCCGACCCAGAAGTTTGATGGTCAGCCAAATCGTCTTGAGAACGCGCATTTTGCTCGCGCCGCCCTTCTGGTCATATCGCAATCGAAGCGGAGCCTCGCCGAACAGCGCCCCCTGCTTGCGAAGCTTCAGCAAGATATCGGCCATGCAAGAAAACCCCGTCTCGCCAACAAACGCATCGCCGTGATCCGCGAAGCCCTGTCGAATCACTGAAGCTCGATAAGCCCGGTACCCCGACGTGTAGTCACGCACGCCGCGCGTGGGAAACAGCAACGTGAAAATGAATCGAGCACCGAGCGAAAGAAAATGCCGCTCGATCGGAACGCCGACCGAGCGACCACCCGACTCAAAGCGTGATGCGATCACCACATCGCAACCTTCATGGATCATCCGAACCATCCGATCGATCAAGCCGGGTGGGTGTGTGTTGTCCGCGTCCATCGTGACGATGATGTCTCGCTCACCGGCGCGGTCGATCGCCTCTTTGAGGGCATCTCGAATCGTCGGACCCAATCCTTGATTGACTTGGTGCTGCACCAGATGAACGGGCATCTGAAACGAAAGTTGTGACACGATTTGAGCCGTGTCGTCGCTGCTTCCGTCATCGACGACGATCACTTCGTAGGGCAACTGGTTGTCCGCGAATGCCTCTCCGACTCGCTCGAGTAATTCCGGCAACGCCTCCTGTTCGTTGTAAGCGGGTAACGCCAGAAAAACCTTGGCGGGCCGAAATCGCCGGCTCGAACTCTCGGCGGACTGCTGGACCGTCTGCGTGAGGGGCTTTTGGGCGGTCTCTTGGGGGCTAGTCGAATCAGGCATTCTGGGAGCTTTTCACGGATGCGTACTCTCGGAAGGCTCAGTTTAGACGGCCGCGATACCCAAACAACCGCATCGGCCGGCGTAGGCGCAAAAGTTCACTATGAAGCGGATCTACCGGTCGACGGAGCATTTTGCTTCGCCGGGCCCCAGGTCTCACACAAAAGCAGCAACGCGAGGACGCCGAGCACGATCCCATTCAAGCTGGTGATCCAAAGGAATTGCTCGCGCTCGAGCGGAAGTCGGGAAAGAATCGATCGGGTCGTGAGGTAATTGAAGAGCGGAAACAGCATCAGCAGGCCAAAAGCGAACCGCTTGGATACCCCCAACTGACGCCATGCCGTCAACCTTCGGCACGCCAATCCCGCAAGCGGTGCGACCAACAGCATCGCGTCATACGATTGGTGATACAGACTCACGAGCATCATGACGCTGACCAGCGCCCCGGTTGCTCCGCCAAGTCCATCATCGTCCCCGCGGCGCGAGCGTTGAAAAAGAACCCACATCGGGACAGCCAGTAGGCCGGCCATGACAAGCAGATGCATCAGCTGACTCGGTTCGTGCCCGGTGAACTTGCAGATCGACGCCAGCAAGTCGAGCCTCGTCCAAGACTCGACCGGCGATTCATCCTCCATGTTCATGTGCACCTGCTGCGCTTCGCTGACGTCGGACCGAATCTTCTGCAAGCCCGTCACCAGATCGGGCGCGCCCGTCATCCGCTTGCTTTCGCTGTAGGCGAGCCAACCCAGTGGCAACGCGGCAAGAACCAGACTGAGCACAGCCCCGATCAGCAGGGCCTTTAGATTCCCACGAGCCAGCAAAAGGAAACCGAGTGGAAGAATGTACGTCGGCTTGGCGGAAACAAGAACGAGCGCAAGTGCCGCAATCCAAGGACGGTCTCTCGCGGCATGAATCGCGACGAAGCTAGCGAGAACCAACTCAAAGGTGAAATAGCCATCGAAAAGTGTGATGTGTCCGGGTCTCGAAAAGACCATCAAGGCCGCCAAACTCATGATCCATTCGAGTTGGCCTGCTCGGCCCGCCGCAGTGCAGCACAACGCGGCGATCCCCAGCAGCATGAAGACCGATAACGTGAAGTAGATCACCTCCGCGACGTGCAGCGGGAGTACTACCAGAGGCGCGTGCAGCAGCAAAATCGCCGGTGAAAAGAACGGAATCTGCCTTGCAACGGGATACTCTCGGGCATACTCCGCGCCGTACGGACTCGTGCCGCGAAGCAGCGCGCGCGTCGGAAAATAAAGCCCGTTGTGAAAGTCGCACATCCCCTGTGCCGACGGATCGAACGGTCCTGGTGTCTGGTATTGAAGGATCACCCTCGCCGCTGCCGCCGTCACTCCGATGACGAAGACAACTGTCGCGATGACGGCGACCGTTCGATTGCGGCAAGTAAAGTACGCGCTCACAGTGCCCACATCGGAAACGCGAAACACAAAGGCCGATCGATCAATCGTGCCCCAGCAATGATCTCACGGCGAGACAAATGTCTTGCTGACGCATCAGCGACTCGCCAACCAAGACCGCTTTCACACGTCCTTCTCGAAGCAATTCGAGGTCCGCGTGCGTCCGGATCCCGCTTTCCCCGACGATGAGTCGGTCCGAGGGAATCGAGCGGCCGACTTCAAGTGTATGTCGGAGGTCTGTTTCAAACGTGCGAAGGTCACGATTATTGACTCCCACAAGCTTAGTCGGTGTCGCCAAAACCGCATGCAGGTTCTCGGGTTCATAGAGCTCAATGAGCGTTTGCATCCCGAGCTCGGACGCCTGTTGATCGAGTTGCTTCAGCTCGTGTGGTTGCAGACACTCGGCGATCAGCAGGACACAGTCCGCGCCGGCGTCTCGCGCTTGGAGCAGTTGATAGCGATCAACAATGAAGTCCTTCCGCAAAAGCGGCACGGGGACCGCCTCACGAACGCGCCGAAGATAGTCCAGCGACCCCTGAAAAAATGGCTCGTCAGTCAGCACGCTGATGCACGCCGCACCGCCATCGACATAGGACTTGGCAATTTCGACGGGATCAAAGTCCGCTCGAATCAGCCCCGCCGAAGGGCTTGCGCGCTTGACCTCCGCGATCACGTTCACGGAGTCACCGGCGGCGAGTGCGGCGTGAAAGTCGCGGCACGGCGGTAAGGCATCGATGCGTGACTCCAGTTCTTCGGCGGAGACCAACGACTGATCCTTGCGAATCGTCTCGCGAGTCTTGACCAAAATGTCGTCGAGGATCGTCATCAGTGTTTAAAGTGCCTGCGGCCCGTCAGTACCATCGGCAGACCATGCTTGTCGCAAGCTTCGATGACCTCCGAGTCGCGACGCGACCCGCCGGGTTGAACCACCGCCACGATGCCAGCATCCGCAGCCGCTTCGATGGAATCGGGGAACGGGAAAAACGCATCCGAGGCGAGAACCGCTCCCTCCGCACGCGCCCCCGCCTTTTCGATCGCGATCTCGACACTGTCGACTCGGCTCATCTGTCCCGCCCCGACGCCAACCAGCGACGTGTCTTTGGCCAAGACGATCGCGTTGCTTTTGACGTGACGCACCATCTCCCAGCCGAATTCAATGTCGTCCCAAAGGTCGTCCGGCACATCGATTTCCGTTGCGGTCTCCCACTGGTTCTTGGGGCTCGTCATGCGGTCGGCATCTTGGACAAGCATTCCTCCGCTGATGAATCGACGCTGAATCGTCGGCGGCGGTTCATCCAGGATTCCGACCTGCATCAGCCGCACGTTCTCGCGCCAACGCGGACGTGTCGTTAGGAGCCCGACCGCACTTGCCTCGAAATCCGGGGCCACAATCGCCTCGATGAACAATCCGGGCTCGCAAAGCAATTCGGCCGTTTCAACGTCGACGGTTTTGTTGAACCCAAGTACCGAACCGAAGGCGCTCAGTGGATCACCGGCAAGTGCCTTGCGACAAGCCTCCGAAAGAACCACGTCGGTCGCCGCGCCACAAGGATTGTTGTGCTTGATCACCGACACCGCCGGCATCGAATTGGCTCGGACGATCTCGAGCGCCGAATCCAAATCCAGCAAATTGTTGTACGAGAGCTCTTTCCCACTGAGCTGTCTCGCGGCGACAAGGTTCGCACTGCGCACCGACGGATCGCTGTACACGGCCGCCCGCTGATGCGGATTCTCGCCGTATCGCAGCTGAGCCTTTCGCCGCAACCCAAGATGCAACGACGAAGGAAACTCGCCCGCGATCGAGTCGCCGCGCATGAAGTCCGCGATCGCGCGGTCGTACGCCGCAGTGTGATCGAACGCATCACCGGCCAACTGCCTGCGAAACTCAAACGTCGTGCCGCCCGCGGAATCGAGCTGTTCGAGCAACTCGCCATACTGCTCGGGGCTCGTCGCCACCGCGACGTCCTGATGATTCTTGGCCGCCGCCCGGACCAGACTCGGGCCTCCAATGTCGATCTGCTCGACGCATTCCTCCTCCGTCACTCCGGGACGCGAAGCCGTGGCAGCGAACGGATAAAGATTCACCACCACCAGGTCGAACAGAACCATGTCATGGTCTTCGGCAGAGGCGACATGGTCGTCGCGGTCGCGAATCGCCAAGATGCCGCCAAACACCTTCGGGTGGAGCGTCTTCACGCGGCCGTCCATCATCTCTGGAAAGCCGGTGTATTCGGCAACGTCCAAGACATCGACGCCCGATTGCTCGAGGTGGCGTCGCGTCCCACCG
>JBCBLJ010000423.1:0-7082 GCA_038520195.1 Planctomycetota bacterium | reverse complement strand
CGCGATTTCGCCGACGCTATGGCCGACGACGACCGTTGGTGTCACGCCCAACGATTTCCAATGGGCGGCTAGAGCGATCTGCAACGCGAAGAGACTTGGTTGGGCGATCGCGGTTTTGTTCATCCGCGATGTCGATTCATCTCGACTGAGTTCGCTGATCACCGACCAATCAACGTGTTTGGCGAACTCGCTGTCGCAGGACTCGACTGTTTTGCGAAACGTTGGGCTCGAGGACATCATGCCGCGTCCCATGCCCCACCATTGCGGTCCTTGGCCACTGCAAAGAAATGCGAGCGCGGGCTTAGAACGCGAGTTTCCACGTCGCATGCTGGCGTGCACTTGCCGACCTTGACGTTCGTTGTCATCGGCGATGGACTGGAGAGCTTCGATCCAATCCGATCGGTTCGAACCGGCGACGGCGAGCCTCCAATTGTGATGACAGCGTCGCACTCCTGCGGCGGTCAGGATTTGCGCGTCGCCCTCGTCCGTTTGTCGCAACCACCTCAGCCACGCCTTCGCGGTCTGGCCGAGCGATTCCTTGGAATGCGCGGAGACAGGCAGAACGGTCGTTCGATGATCGAAGTTTGCATGACTCGGCCGTGTGTTAGACGATTCGAACTCGCTGAGGATCAAGTGGGCGTTGGCGCCGCCATATCCAAAGCCGTTGATGCCGGCGGCGCGCACACCGGGGCAATCCCATGCGGTCGTCTCGGTCGGAACGCGGAGTCGACTCGAGCGGAAATCGATCTTGGGGTTAGGCGTTTGGAGATTCAAGTGAGCCGGGAGACGTCGGTGCTTGAGCGCAAGCGCCACCTTGATCACGCTCGCGATGCCCGCGCCGGCTTCCAAGTGACCGATGTTGGTCTTCACCGAGCCGACGTGGCATTCCGTGTTTCGCTGCGTGCCGAATCCGGCGGCGATCGCGCGGGCTTCGATGGGATCGCCGACGGGTGTTCCCGTTCCATGAGCTTCGACGTAGCTGATTTCCGCTGCCCGTAACCCTGCCGTGCTAAGTGCCGACTTGATCAAGGCGGTCTGTGATTCTTCGCTGGGAACCGTCATCCCCTCCGTCCGACCGTCTTGATTGGTTGCGGAACCCCGAATCACGGCGTAAATCGAATCGCCGTCGCGGACCGCGTCTTCGAGCCGCTTCAACAGCACCATTCCCGCGCCCTCGCTGCGGACATAGCCGTTCGCCGACGCATCGAACGTTTTGCAACGGCCGTCGGGTGATAGGACGCCGAGTTGACTGAATGCGACGTAGAAGTCCGGCAGCAACAGCGCATTGACACCGCCGGCGAACGCCATTGTGTTGGCCTCGTCTTGCAAAGTCCGACAAGCCAAATGAGTCGCGATCAAAGAGGACGAACAAGCGGTGTCAACGGCGACGCTTTCACCACGAAGATCAAAGCAATATGAGATACGGTTGGCCGCAATACTGCTGCTCCCGCCGGTGTTGCTGTAAGGTCCGATCACGCCACGATCGCGAAAGCTGAGCCCCGCGACGGCGTAGTCAAAACTTGAAATACCGACGTGAACGGAGACCGCTCGGCCGGCCAATGAATCAATCGGCACGCCGGCGTCTTCCGCCGCTCGGTAGGCGACTTCCAACAGCATTCGCTGCTGAGGGTCCATGCACGCGGCTTCCCGTGGCGAGATGCCGAACAGCTCCGGGTCAAACGCCGCGATGTCATCGACGTAACCTCCCCAGCGACTCTGCGTTTTTCCTGGGCGCGACGCTCCCTCGGCGTAAAACTTTTGCAGACTCCATCGATCGCTCGGCGTTTCTGTGATCGCATCGACACCGTCGCGGAGTAACTCCCAATAGCTCGATGGGCTGTCACAACCTCCCGGAAAACGACAGCCGACACCAATGATCGCGATTGGCTTGAAGATCTGATTCACTTGACTCGACTCTCGGCTTACTGCCATGGATGGACTCTTCGAGCAGCGTCATCCGGATGACCGGGAGGCCCGGACCGGCATCGACGGTGATTGCTCGTGGAGATTCAGTCATACGACGATCGATACGTAGAAGCCCCCGCTTCTCGTCGCATTTGGAACTCATTCCCCTTGGGTGAACGTAATCACTCGGTAGGAGCGGACGCCCTTTTTTTCTCACTTGCTCTCGGTCATCGCGCTTCTCAAGGCATGATTCCAAGGTAAGGATTACCCATTATTAGGTATTATCCGCGGATTGCCTCGGTCGGCGACACTCTTGCGGCGCGACTCGCCGGCAAGATTGCACCAATCAACCCAATCAGTACTGCCAAGACAGTGCCCTCGGCTGCAGTCGAAATCTCAATTTCCGGGGCCAAGATACCGCGAATCGCAGGATGTTGACTCATCATCGCCGTCGCAGCGACCGCGAAAAAGCATCCCAGGGCGCTCGCGGTAATGGCGAGCAACAGCGCTTCGGCCACGATCAATTTGAAGACACGCTTTTGAGGCCATCCGATCGCGCGAAGGATTCCGATCTCCCGCGTCCGCTCCAAGACGCTTGTCATCATGGTGTTGAGTGTCCCGATGCCGCCGATCACTAACGCGATCAAGGAAGTCATCCAAGCCATCGCGCCGGCGATTTGCATCCGCGTGTCCGTGCCGACAAAGTCATCCGTCGCCAATGCATGAAGCCGCCCGTCGACGGCTTGAATCTGCTCGATGATTTCATTGGCCTGATCGGCGTCGACGCCCGAACCCAACACGACGTTGATGTAGGTCACTTGATCGCCTCGGTCGACCAACGCCTGAAGTTGTTCTAAGGGCATCATCATCGAACCATTTTCCCAAGCGCTGCTGCTTTCAAAAATCCCAGCGACCTCGTACGGCTCCTCAAAAAACTCGAGTGAGTCCCCCACCGCAACGCCCGCACGTTCGGCGAGATGTACACCGAGTGATACCTGGCGTGGTGAAGTCGTCGCATTCGACGCTGACCAGCGATAGTCTTCGCGGAGCCAACTGTCCCGGGCGATTCCCATCGTCGGAATGCCAAAAATCTGCTGGTCTTCCAGCGACAGTGTTTCCAACAGCACACCATCCACTTTTGCAACCCCCGCGATTTCACGCAAAGGTTGGATCAATCCTTCGCTGACACTGCTACTAAGGCGATCGGCGGTGCCCTGTCGTGAAACAACGATGTCGACAGAGTGGGACTCGTAAACGCCCGCAAAAGAAGCCGTGAAACCCCGGGCGATGCCGCGGAGCGAGACGACCGACGCGACTGCCGTTGTCAACGCCAAGAGTGTCAATCCAGATCGGAGCGGACGACGCAACAAGTTCTTCAGGACGAGGGAGGAAAAACGCATCGGGACGATTGAACTTGCGTTGAACGGCCATTGATTGGCAAAAACCAGCGTGGAGTCGACTCGGTTGTTGTCGACAACACGGATCGGTCGCCTCGTCAGTCTTGTCCAAGTTGACGGATTTGTCGATTCACGTACCCGCGCGAAAGCGGTTTATGGTTTCACACCGCCCTGCCAACTCTCCCCGAATCAACTCCCAACGCGGGGCGCTGCTCGCGTTGATGGTGGCGTTCGCGCTTCTACCGGCATGTCGATCCAAGTTGTTTCGCCACGCCGGCGCCGTCAACATCGGTGGCGAGATGAAGCTCAATGGTAAATTCAACGTCGACGATCTCGGCGAACTGGCAACGGCGATCCGACTGCAGGACGCCCGCTCCAAACCACTTCGTCCTGTCGCGGTCGGCGAGGGCAAGACTCACGTCAAGAGCTCCGCGAAAAAGATCGCCGTGATTGATGTCGACGGGCTTCTGGTCGACCGGGCGCTCGGCGGCGGGTTAGGAACAAGCGGGGAAAACCCCATCGCACTGTTTCGCGAAAAGTTGGACCAAGTCCGGCGGGATTCGTCCGTGGCCGCGCTCGTGCTGCGAATCAACTCCCCAGGCGGTGGCGTGACGGCGTCCGACATCATGTGCCATGAGTTGGTCCGGCTAAAACAGAAGCGCGATCTTCCCATCATCGCCAGCCTCGGCGTCGTCGGTACCGGAGGAGCCTACTATCTTGCGAATCATTGCGACGCAATCGTCGCACATCCCACCAGCATCGTCGGCGGCATCGGTGTGATCCTCAACGCCTACAATCTCGAGGACACGATGGGTCAATTCAATATCCTCGGCGTGCCGATCAAGAGTGGTGAAAAGATCGATGCCGGAACGCCTCAGCGGCCCATTGAGGACGACGAACTTGAAATGCTGCAAGGCATCGCCGACGCGTTTCATCAACGTTTCATCGACCAAGTCAACACCGCGCGTCCGCAATTGCTCGTTGCCGGCGAACACTGGAAAGACGGCCAAGTCATGACTGGTGATCAGGCGGCATCACTTGGGCTCGTCGACGCCGTCGGTTACCTGGACACCGCCATCACGCTCGCCGAAGGCCAACTCGGTGTTTCGACCAAGCCACAGGTGGTCTTGTATCGTCGCGAAGGCCAGCACGCCTACACTCCAATGGATTCCGCACCGCTCTCCGACCCCGTTGCGTCGCTCTTTCCGATTCATCTCCCCGGTTTAAGCCGCAGCGAGATGCCCACCTTCCTTTACATGTGGCAGCCCGACCCACAGATGGCAAAGTAATCGTAGTGTCGTCGAACGAAGTGTCGTCTACCGCACTCGAATCAAGCCATCGTTGCTGTCCGTGATGTCGTGAACCTCGACACCATCGAGTCGTCGACGAGTTACGAAGTCCCTCGGTGGCCCCAAAGTCCCGCGCGCTTCTCCAGCGTGACGTCCCCCAGGACGCGGCATTGGCAGGCCAAACGCAATCCCGAATCCGACGAATGAGGGGGAAAGTTCAGTCGTCCGCGCTCGATCACCGTCGGCGGCGTCACATCGCCCGCGATCTCAACGGCGCACGTTCCGCACGTCCCCAACCCTCGGCAGTGAATAACGTTGGCGACACCGTTGTAGAGCGGTGCGCCCGAACGCATCAGCGCGCGACGAAGATTCTCACCCTCTTCACATTCAATCAACTGACCGCGGAATCGGATCGTCGGCATCGGAAACACTCAGTTGGACGAGAAAAACAAGCCTCCCCGCAGCCTGCGGGACCACGGAATCGTAGGACCCCGAACAGCGGTTGAACGAGGAAGCGGGAATGATGCACCGCGTCCACCGGGTGTGTTGCGCCGACGCAACTTCGTCGTGGTGAACACGCATCATTCCGCAGAAAGAGCTCGGAAATCGCGCCCAGTTTCCCATCGGCACGCCTCCTGCTTCTGCTGGTCCGGCATTCGATCCAGCCTTCATGGAGTCGCCGATGCATGCCGTTGCCCTCGCTGACCTTGCCGCCACACTCTCACAATTTGGCCCCTCATTCTTGGTCGCTCGACCCGAGGTTCCCTCCGAGACGACCCTTCGTTACTGGGTCGCGTCTCGCTCGCGCCAGGAAGCCTGGCATCGAGCGATCAGCAAGCACCGCGATGCCACGCGGTCGGGCGATTCCAAACAGATTGCGGATTGGTGGAAAGACAACCTCGCTGTATTGGAAGAAATTCTGATCTCTGAACTCCTCGCTCGAGTCGTCGCCGCGATCGTGGGCGACGGCGCAGACGAGTCGTTGGAGCAAGATCACCAAAGTCTTGCCGCGATCACGCACGGCGTCTTCATCTCTCAACTCGAGGCCAGCAACCGAGTTTCCAAGTTGTTGCTTGATGGTCGCGGCAACTCCGTCCAGGACACGGCTCGACTCAACCGTCTACGTTACGGGGTCGAACGATGGACCGACTGGTTGATCGGTCGCGCCAGTGTCAATCTAAATCGAGGCCTCAAATTCGCGATCTCTCGAGACCGTGCCGATGCCTTCCGCCGCGAACTTCGCGAAAACACCCGTTCGATCACGAATGATCCAACCACGTGGCTCATGAATGTTGCGATGCGAGAAATGCTGGTTCGACGCACCAGCGATAAGGCTGCGTCGCCCGAAGCGAACTATCAAGTCGCTTCGGCGGCACTAGCGCTCTTTCGCCCCGAGCTCTTCGACGACTTCGGCGTCCCCAAGTCCGTCTGGCTGAGGCAACTCGAAAAAGACCCCTGCAAACTCAAGCCTCTCGACTTTGCGATCGGACACGACGAACCCACGCTCGACGAGTCGTTGCCGCGATTGACCAACTGACCATGGCAAGAGCCAAGGCGAGCACGTAGCCACACTCGCCTAGTTCGCGTGATCGAAACGCGACCTCCCACCCGGGAGGATGAAGCCCTAGGCAAGCGCCTCTCGAGCAACGCTATTTCGTGCTTGCGGCACGAGTCGGTCTAGCATCGGCGCTTGGCCCGTGACCCGTCGTTTCATTCCGCGACGCGGTTGCCATCGCTATGCGGGTAGCTGCAACAGCCGAATCGCGTTCTCGGTGGTCACCTCTGCGAGGTGTTCGGGGGAAACGCCGCGGACCTCGGCCAAGCAGCGCAGCGTGTGCTGCACGCGCGCCGGCTCGTTCGGTCGTTTTCCACGCATCGGTTCGGGGCTCAGGTAAGGTGAATCCGTCTCGACGAGCAGTTTCTCCTCCGGAACCTGCCGAGCAACCTCGCGCAATTCGTGACTCTTCTTGAATGTCACCATCCCGGCAAAGCTAATGTGCAGCCCGAGGTCCAAGCACTGCGTCGCAAGCGCCCAATCACCGGTGAATGAATGCATGATTCCGGGGGGCACCGATTTCTGTTCCCGAAGCTGTTTCACAATCAGGTCGCCACTCTCGCGCATGTGAATCACCATCGGCAATGCGGTTTGGCGACACAGTTCGAGATGCCGATCAAAGTAATCGTGCTGCTGTTCCAACGGGGTGTCGTCCCAGTAGCAATCGAGCCCCGTTTCGCCGATCGCCCGCACACCGGGATACCCGGCCAACTCTTCGATCACCGAAAAATCATCGCTCTTGGCTTCCGCCGCGGAATTCGGTTGAATCCCAACCGCCGCGTAAACAAAGCCCGGGTACTCAGCTGCCAAGTCACAGGCCCGTCGGCTCGTCGCGGCGTCGATTCCGATCACCATGACGCCGATCAGCCCGGTTTGGAGTGCTCGATCGACGGTCTCATCGATCGTGTCGTCGAAGGCATCAACGTTTTAGTGCGG
>JBCBLJ010000673.1:0-4689 GCA_038520195.1 Planctomycetota bacterium | reverse complement strand
GGCTTGTTCAGCAACAAAATCCCGCATACTGGCTGTTGTCGGATGTCGAATTAGCAAGGGTGAAACCTCCTCGCGAGAGTTTTCAGGCACGTACAAGCTCTTTAGATGAACCGCGTCAACTCATCGACAAAAACACTCAACAACCTTCGGTCACGCCGCCCTCCGTGGATGTTATTTTCGTTGCCGGTGCCACTTGGGATCGTATCGCCGCGTTTGGGAGAGGAAGTGCCGAACCGGGCACTCGCGCGCTGTCGCCACTTGTTGAAGGAACTCGCCTTGATCTCTCGATGCGTGAGCTTGGTGAAGTCACCGGGTGAAGGAGTGATCCTCGAAGAGGATCACTCGCTGCTTACGCAGCCTCTGCAGGAAGCTCGACGCGTGTCGTTTGGGATAACCTACCTTGCAGTTTGTAGCGGTGCAGTGCAATTCGATTTCCCTTCGTCACACCACCCTCGAATAGGCGAAGCTTAAAGCCTCGCTATGGGTCCTGACCGTCAGTGTGAACGATGCACCGTTCGGTTGGTGGGCCTACCCACCACTTTCGCCTGCGTCACGTCAAAATACCCTTCGTCACCTCGTACTCGTCCGATCCCTGAATCCTTGTATCCTCCGAATGGTGCACGATTCGAGAAGTAGCTCGCACCATTGACGCTGACCTGACCGGCTTCCAGCTCGCTCACGATTCGTTCGACGATCTTCAGTTCCTTGCCGTAGACAAAGGCGCTCAGCCCGAAACGCGAGTCATTGGCAAGCGCGATTGCGTCATCGATCTCCTTGAAAGGCATCATCGGCAAGACCGGTCCGAACACCTCTTCCTGCATCAGCGGCGAATCATTACTCACACCCTCCACGATGGTCGGCTCAAAGTAGGCCCCGTGAGAATTTGGTAAGCGACTCCCTCCGGAAACCACCGACGCGCCATCTTGTATCCCTCGACCGAGTTGATCCTCCAGGACGTCCACCTGCCGTGCTGCGGCGAGGGGCCCAAGTGTTGTCGCTGGATCAAGTGGATCGCCGACCACCTGCGATTCAGCCAGTGCACAAAGTTCCTCCATCAGCGTATCGAAAACGCCTTCCTGAACGTAAAGTCGCTTCAATGCGCAGCAAATTTGTCCGCAATTCTTGAATCGCTCGTAAAAGATCGACCGCGCTGCGGCTGCGACATCAACATCCTGTGTCACGATCGCAGGGGAAGAACCTCCCATCTCGAGAGTCACCGGAAGAAACTTGGCGGCAGCGGACCGATAGATCTCTTTCCCGACCGCCGAACTGCCTGTGAAATGGACGAATTCGATGTCCTGCGCGAGCAAGAACTTTGCGACTTCTTCAGCACCATACAAGACTTGGAAAACACCGTCCGGAAACTCGGCTTCGCACGCCAGCTTGCCTAGTAACTTGGAGGTAAGCACGCACTCTTCTGAATGCTTCAAAACCACAACATTTCCGGCAAGCAGGGTTTGCGAAGAATTCGCCACGAACTGGCCCGTCGGAAAATTCCACGGCGTGATGACTGCGGCGACTCCGTACGGTTCGTACCGAGCCTCTGTTTGGTGCGTCGAATACGAGTCGAGAACTCTCGTCGCGAGGAGCCTTGACGCCTTCTCGGTTTGATTTTTTAGGAAGCGAATTGAACTGACGAGTTCTTGTCGGCTCTCCGCGATAGGCTTGCCCATTTCCTTCGACTGTAGCTCCGCGACTTCGTTCGCGTGCTTCTGCAACAATTCTCGAAATCGATCGACGTAACGGCAACGTTCGTCGACAGTAAGACGTCGCCATTCTGGCAATGCTCTCTTCGCCGCGAGCACTGCAGACTCGATTTGAGCCCTTGTCGAACAGCGAGTACGACCCAGCTCTTCGAAATTTCGCCCTGGGTTCAATGAAACGATTTCACTTTCCATTTCTAACTACACACCCCGCCGACACGCCGTGGATCACCCGCCACTATTACGCTCGGCTGTAAATTTGCTCGTTGTGATCGGCTGACTTGAAGAGATCAACAATCGGTTCCGGATAGTGCACCCCAATCACACACTTGGAACGAGACTGTTCGGCTGAATGCATCTTCCACGGGGTGTGAACGTGTTGGTCTGGAACGCCTGCGAGTTCGGGTAACCAGTGCCGCACATAGTTACCTTGGCGATCGTAGGTTGTCGCTTGCTTCACAGTATTGAACCAACGGAACGCCCGAGCGTCGTTCCCGATCCCAGCCGTGTAGTTCCAATTACCGTAATTGCTCGCTGGGTCATAATCGATCAACAAT
The DNA here is from genome assembly GCA_038520195.1 of Planctomycetota bacterium. Lineage (GTDB taxonomy): Bacteria > Planctomycetota > Planctomycetia > Pirellulales > Pirellulaceae > Stieleria. The sequence goes on along the minus strand of JBCBLJ010000673.1, from coordinate 2,429 downwards.
GACTCGAACCACTCTGCTCCCATCCGCCAGTCGATCCCAAGGTTCTTTGTTAGGAAGCTCGCGACGTTTTGGCGACCGCGATTTGACATGAATCCCGTCGCCGATAGCTCACGCATATTTGCGTCGATGAGCGGGTAGCCGGTAAGGCCGTTCCTCCACGCATCGAATCGCTGCTGATCCGTCTTCCATGGGAGGTCCAATTCGCGCAACCCGCCGACCTTGAAAAGCCGCGCACCGTGTTTACTAAGAATGAACGAAAAGTAATCCCGCCAAAGCAACTCGAAAATCAGCCAGTAAGTCGATTCGTTCTTGACACGTTCTTGTTCATACCGTCGAACGAGTTCGTAAACTTTGCGTGGTGACAAACAGCCATGGGCGAGCCATGGCGAGAGCTTTGAGCTGTAGTTGGGACCAAGCATTCCGTTGCGGGTCTCTTTGTAGACACGAAGCCGATCATTCTCGAAGAAGTACTCGTCGATTCTTGAAAGGCCTCTGCTCTCGCCGCCTACGAAATCGATCGCTTTTCTCTGATCGACAGGCGGCATGTCAGGGTGCAGCGCTTGGAGTTGACGGAAACGCGGGTCGCTGATTTCAAAAACGCCCTCCGGCAATTGAAATGACTCAGCGCCCGGGATTGCATTCGGCGGTGCTATGGGCGCTGGCACATCAACTCGCGACTCTACCTTGCGGCGGAACTGAGAAAAGACCTCTGGCAACTCGCGGACGGAAAACGGCAATTCGTCTGGAGCGTAGAGCGTATTTGGTGGAGAAACCGAAAGTTCGACACCTTGCCGATGAAGGGTCTTTCGGAGTTGACGCTCTATTTGCTTTTCTTCCGGAGCCGGTGAACTGCTGCAATACACGCGTTGGCACGACCCCCGACCGGCGAGTTCCGTCACGCAACGCTTAGTATCCCCATCGGCAACAAGCAGCGTTCCGCCTAAGTGGCGAAGCGAGTTGTCCAAGTCAATGAGCGATTCCCGTAGAAATTTCGCACGGAATGCCGCCATCCGATCGAAACCACACCGGGTTTTGGCAAACCAGTGTGGGTCAACCACGTAAACGAACGAGACCGCTCCGCCATCATTGCTCGCTTGCTGGCAGGCACGCGTAATCGGCTCGTGATCGTGTAATCTTAGATCGTTTCGAAGCCAGACAAGGTGGTGCACGGAACTCTCTCAGCTATTTCCTACGGCCAGATCTGATCGCTGCTGCCTCGGGGTCAGCGGCGCTGGATAGGCTCCGATCACACGAGGGATGAGAGCCGGTGCGACACGTGGTAAAGGATGGCGACGCTGTCTTCACCCTGACGCTCTGAATGCAACGAACGTTGCCCACTCACGCTGCGACGACCACCTGTTGGTCTTCTGTTTTTGCAGTGCCCACGAGGCTGGTCTGATCGAAATCGGCCAAGCCGACGAGGTCCGCAAGCCGTCGTTGCGCCTCGGCTGCCACTCGCCGCCGAAGCGTTCGCTCGGTCGGACTCCACGTGTCCCGAATCGCTCCCAACTCACACTCCAACTCAATTTCTTTCCGACTCATCGCACCACTCTTTTGATTGAACCGATCTGCTGCCGCTACCGCAAGTTAGCAAGCCTCATGCCAAACAGAGGTTCTTCACAAACATGCCAGTCGTAGTCGGTGATGGCACAAAGTGTCGAGAGGATCAGCCATGAATAAGTGTTGCCACAAATACAATGACACAAAAACGACCACGCTGATCGCTTGACTGTCAGGCTTGAACAGTTCCTCAACGATCGTTTGAGAGAGGTTGCGTTGGTCGACGATTCCGCGAGCCGATCTCACGGCATGCACGTGGAGTCGCAGGCAATCCATCAGGCTGACGGATTCGCTGACAAAAGCGATGGAGCATCGACACGAGAAGCGTCTGTTCACGGGGTCCCGCGGGGAGCCACGGAGTGTCCAACCGAGATGCCAGTGCGGATGCGTGTGAAGACAGGCGATTCGGGCGGCAGCTCAGGAGGAAGAGCAAAGCGGCGCAAAGTCAACAGGGCCGAGTGGTGCCGCCGAATCGAGCGAACGCGGGTTCACTCTCGGTACAGGCCCATGGACGCTATTTGTTGATGAGCTGAAGCAGGTCACCAATTTTCCGGTGACTCTCGATCGGATGCCTCAACGGTTTGTTGGTGAGCACCCGATAGCGGTTCTGGCGGCCGACCCGCTCCCGCTCGATAAATCCGCCCCCTTCCAGGTCATGAATAATCCGCTGGACGGCCCTTTCAGTGATCCCGACCTCCGCCGCCACACTTCGAAGCACTTTTTCGGGGTCGGAATAAAGGACCGCCAGAACATGCGCATGGTTAGTCAGGAAAGTCCATCGAGAGGTTTCTCCCACAGCGACCACCGCCTTACTGTCCGCTGTTGTCGTTCTCGCCATTGCCTCGCCTAGAAAAGTGTATCGCCGAGTT
>JBCBLJ010000686.1:0-4538 GCA_038520195.1 Planctomycetota bacterium | reverse complement strand
TTTGCCTGCGACCTACGATTCCAGTGGCAGGTAAAGGTAACGTACGTCGAAGGGCTCATGCGCGTCGAACCCTTTCGGCATTCAAACACGCGAGGGAGCGGCAGTGCGGATGAGTTGTCAGTGGCGGTTCCGCATTGCTCTCCGGCGTGCCGCAGCTAGGCGATGGCCGCCGGAGAGCGGATCGCGGATTCTATTCCGACGTCGCCTCGCCAGCTTCGGCGGACCCGGTTTCCTTCTCCGGCTTGCGATTCTTGACGTACTTTTCCAACCAGGCGATCATCTCCGCTTGAGTGTGAAGCACGCTTTCCCGTGCCCGATATCCATGCGACTCACCGGGCAACATACACAATCGCACCGTTCCGCCGTTGCCCTTGATCGCCTGATACATCCGCTGAGACTGCATCGGAAATGTCCCGCTGTTGTTGTCGTTCGCGCCATGAATCAAAAGCATCGGCTCATTGATTTTGTTCGCGTGCATAAAGGGACTGATGGTGAAGTAGATGTTTTTCGCATCCCAGAAACTGCGTCGTTCCGACTGAAAGCCGAAGGGCGTGAGCGTCCGATTGTAGGCCCCACTTCGAGCGATCCCGGCCGCAAAGAGGTCGCAGTGCGCCAGTAGGTTGGCGGTCATGAATGCGCCGTAACTGTGTCCACCGACCGCGACGCGGTCTCGATCCGCGACACCCATGTCGACGGCTTTGTCGATCGCGGCCTGGGCAGCACCGACGATTTGCTCGATGAAAGTGTCGTTCATCGTTTCCGGATCACCGATGACGGGCATCGTTGCGCCGTCCATGATCGCATAGCCTTGAGTCAACAACGTCAAATGCGTGATACCGCTCATCCGAGTAAACCGCGAGGGGCTTCCGGAGATCTGCGCGGCGGTCGAAGCGTCGTTGAACTCCCTCGGATAGGCCCAGACAATCAGCGGTAGTTTTGTTCCCGGTTTATAGTCCGCGGGAAGGTAGAGCGTGGCCGACAAGGGAACGCCGTCGCTCCGTTCATAGGTCACAAGCTCTTTCTTGATGCCACGAATCTGCGGCGTGGGGTCTGGGAATTTCGTGATGGGAGTCGTGCCGCCGGAGTTGAGATCACGCAAGAAGTAATTGGCTGGAGTCGTTTTGGTCTCGGCGCGTGTCACGATCTTAAGCGTGCCTTGGTTGGGTTCCTGGACCAAGTCGACGAACGACTCGAAGCTTCCTTCCGCACATCGCCAAAGTCGCTCCGTTTCGAGCGTCTTCAGGTCCTGACGATCCAGGAACGGCAAGTCGCCCTTCGGAGAGGCACCTCGGCCGCTTCGAAAAACCCAAGGCCCTTGCTCGAGTACGATCGCACGACCACTTTCATCGAGCTCGCGGACCAGCGAGCCTTTGTCGCCATAGCGATCACGTATACTCCGGTCGACCAAGACAATGGGATCGGCATCCAAGTTGTCTTCGTCAATCAAAAGCGAGCGAATCCAGCGGCGGTCGCGATCGTACTCCGTCGCGATCCAACGCTTTGGGTTCGCAAAGTACTCGATGCCGGCGAACCGCTCCGCCACCTTCAACAATTTTTGCGGCGGTTCATTGAACGGAGCGGGGTGCTTCATGAGTTGGTCGCGGTACTCCGAATCCGCATTCGGGTCCCCGCCGTCTAACGCTTCGACCCAGACCAAGGTCGCCGGTTCCGAAGTCTTCCAGCCGATCCTCCGCGGCCCAGTCGGGACGCCTTCGATGGGAATGTTCTATGCCATCGGAATCTCAGCCACCGAGTGAACCAGTTCACCATCTGTCGACGAGATGATTTCCACCGTCTGCGGAAAGCTGCGATACGTCATCAGATAACTGTAGGGCCGTTCGATTCGCGTGGTCAGCAAGAATCGACCATCCGGCGAGGCCTGCATGCCAACGAAGGCCGCCCGCTGATTCAACGGCGTCGCTTTTCCATCCACGTCGAACATTACCAGCTCCGTCACCGCGTAGTGATCGAACAGATCTTCGTCGGCGGGACTGGTCAACAAGTCTTGGTAGGTACGTGTTGGTGAAGTCTTCCCAACCGATTCTTGGATGTTGGGCCCTTTCGGCGTTGATGCGACGGTCGGCTCTTCACCGCGGTCCTTGGGTACGAGCGAGCAAACGATCTGCTTTCCATTTGGCATCCAGCTGAATCCAGCTAGCACCGTGCTCAGTCGTGTGGTCAGTTTTGTCGGCTTGGTCGGATTTGCGACACTGCCAACCCAGAGTTCTTGTGCTTCGTCGCCGACGATCGAAAATGCGAAGTGCTCGCCGGTGTGAGACCAGCTCACGCCGGTGATCTTAGCATCCGCAGGCAGCGGAATCCGCGTCGCGTTTTCCTCGCCGCGCCTTTGCAGTCGCAATCCGCGGTAAAAGCTGGTTCGAAATCCGCCACTGGATGTCGGATCGATCCTCGTCCCGGCGAGTCGCAGCATCCGTCGAGAAACATCCTCAATGCTCGGCATCGCATCCTGCTCGATCAACATCATCCAGTTGTTCGTCGGATCAAAGCTAACCAACGGTGCCGGCGATGCGTCGATAATCTTGACGACCTCATCCGGAGGAAGCTGATAGCCGGCTTCGGCCGCGCCAAGAGAGGAAGTCGTTTGAACGATCGTCGCGGCGGCGAGCGTGACGCTCAAGATCAGCCGTAAACTCAGGAAGGGTCTTGGTGATAGCATGTCGGCGAGTTGGCAAAAAATGAAGGGAAGCAAAACGGCACGAAACACCACCTCTGTTTTGATCAATTCGACGCGCCCGTCAAGCCGCTTACGGATACTCTGTTCACCCACGTCGGTGCCCGTGATGCATTGGGCAGCTCAAAATCGACTCGAACAACGCCGATCACGACCGTGACGGTCTAAAGCAATCCACCTCAACGCCATTTTGCGAATCGTCCACGCTTGAATCCGCCAGCTCCACCCATTCGGTTTTCGCTCCGCTCACTTTTGATCCTTGTTACCGCGGTGGGTCTCATCGTCGCGTTTCCGTGGGTGATCTCCTCGGCGGTTCGCACGGTCTGGTGGACAGGACCAACGATCGGGCTCCCGTTGATGGCTATCGTGCATGCCCGCACAAGATCTGACCCGCACCTCCCGTCACGTTTGCCGAGCCTCAGGGGACGGCTTGCCGTGTCAACGATGCTGGCTCTCGTCGTGGCCGCCGCGTTCGCACGGATGCGTTGGGTGACTCTCTTTCACGACGGGATGCCTCAAGCCTTCCCGTACCCCGATCGGTACTTGCTAGTGATTCACGATTGGTGGGATCGCACTCATCCGCCAGCAGCGGGGACAATGAAACTGCACGGTGAGTACGACTTCGTTCTACAGCTGACCAATGCAACCCTGATGGTGGCACTGCTATTGTTCTTTGCGGTTGCGGGCTACGCCTTTCGTCATTTCCACTTCGACCGCGGTCGGCACGATTCAAAGTGGATTCCCGACCGACCCAGAGACCGACATCATTTTCAGAAATGACCGAAGGTCTATCCGACGAAGCGACACCACGATTCGCTCGATCAAGTACGCAACCATTTACGATCATGAACAGCTACGTCGTCTCTCATGTTCGCTTCACTGTACCGCGGGGATTTGTTGCTGGGAGGTACGCCCCATATCACGCCGATCCAGAAGAGCCATACTCAGGCGAGCACCTTAACGACGCAATCGTTGTGTTCCCTTTCAAGCGACTCTCAAAGGCTCAGCGAGAAGAACACGCGAACGCCACTGCACTGATTCCTAACATCCCGGAAGAACCTCTATCAGTCAGGCTTTTCATTTCCTACGGTAAGAACCAAATGGATGATGAAACATCAGTCGAGATCGCCGGTCGCATCGTTTATCGGTCAGGGCTCTATGATGTTTGGGGACAGCGATACACGGTCTTTCGAGTTTTCGTCCTTCGATCGAAAATGGTGGAAGTACACATCCCGTGCTACCAAAAAGTCTCGCGTTGGCATCCACTCATTTCGTCCCTGGAATCAACCCGCAGGTCCAGTTGAGTGGACGTCTCAGTTATTCGGCCCACCAGAGTGAGCTCTGCCCACCCTGGCCTGGAGCAGCTTCATCCTCGGCATTTTGTTTCGACAAACCGCTTGCGTCGATCCCACCGAACACAAGGGCTCGAAGAGCCACAACTCTCCCGAAAGTTCGGGTTGAATGACCCCCTCGTCGCGCTCCAAAGCCTCAATTTTTCCGCCGAGCGCCCGAAACGGGGCGTGATTGTGCATACTTCGTCGCAATGATCGACGAAGAACAACCCACGCAAGACCGTTTCACCGAAGCCTCCTCACTGGATGTGTCCGCAAGCGAATCACCTTCGCCCGTGTCGACACCCGAGGTACCGTCACGGCCACCCAAGATCGGCCCGGAAGATACGGCTGCGAACTCGGTCGCTCCGCAAAACTTTTCCGACAAATTGAGGACCCCGTCCCAAGAGGAACAAGGTTCAGACGAATTGCAGAGCCGTTTGGTTGGCGGTGCGTTGATCAAAGAGGCACGGCTTGATCGACGGTGGCTGAGTCTATCGCGGGCGATCAACTTG
>JBCBLJ010000497.1:0-6257 GCA_038520195.1 Planctomycetota bacterium | reverse complement strand
GCCCAGTGAATCCTCATCCCAACCACGCGACCCATTACTCTGAGCGGCAGCGTGTATGTCGTCGAATCGCTCGTTCGCCGCGTCCGTTCCGACTTGACCTGATAGACCGCCGGCCCGGGACACTCAACAAAACACCAAGACAATTGACCGTGCTCGTACTCAACGAAGTGGTACTCGTACTCGCGGGTGGGTAAGAGACTCCTGAGTCGATAAAGACAATGTGTTACCCTCGATTCGGAATTCGGGGCCTGCTCCTTTTCGCCGCCGTCGCGGCGATTGGGCTTTCGTTGATCTTGCCGTTCCGACCCGGCGTCGCAATCGATTCGTTCGTTCGAGTTCCGCGAGCCAAGACTCGCCAGTCTTTTCGGGGACGTCATGAACAATACCGTCTGATCGTGCGGAATGAGAGCCGCTTCAGTCTTTGGATCCCCGAAAACGAACTTCCAATCGTTGTGGCTCCGCGGGCAGCGTCCGGAGATGGCACTCCACTCTGGCTTGCCATCAGCATTCTTGATGACAAGTTGGTCCAACTCCGGCCAGGGCAACAGACCCAATTTGAAATACTGTTGCCCAAGGAGTGCCACCAGATTCAATTGTCGTTCTTCGCTCGAGACTGGCGTGGCCGAACGGGCCAACGAAGCTTTGGCCTGATCGATCTTGATTAACGGATCCGCGGTGAAAATCAAGCTAGACGGCGCTTCCCTCAATCGGAGTTTCACATCATCTTCGCGTGATTCATCAGCGCCAAAGTGAGGCGTGCTCCAGGCTCTCACCTCTCCACGGAAGGATTCAATTGACTCCGCTCCGACAACGCTCGACAGTGCCCATCAAGACCATTTTGGTAGACTTATGATGGCTGAAATCGTCGAGTCATCGAGCGGCCGGCGCGTTGGCGAGCCGCATTCAATCGGTTTTGATCTGCGACTCACTGGCCTTCATCCCGCAGTCGGTGGAACACGCGACACGTTTCGCTACGACATGTCGTGACAGGAGATCGCACTTTGCACGAGCTGACAGAACCACGATACGGCATCGGTTTCTCGAGGCGTCGACCACCGACATGGTTCCTGGTGACGGTCATGATTCCCGTGCCTCTCGTTTTCGGTTTGCTCTTTATCGTTTTGTCCCGTCCCTCTTCCGCCCGGCTGAGCGATCTCTGCGAAGAAGATTTCGCGACCGTCCAGGCCTTACGATCAAACGGAATCAGGGTCGTCGCCGAAGAGATTGAGCCCACCTTCAAGCCCCATCTGATTGTAACAGTTCACCATGACCGTGAACGACGAGACTACTACGTGACGGGTGCCGTTCTTCGTTCCACGAAGTATTCACGTGTTTCGAATCTGCTCTCACGTTTTTCGAAACTCAAAAAACTCAAACTTCCTCACGCAACCGTGCAGGAGGCAAATCGGATCGCGAAGCGGAACCCGACACTCGCGGTGACCCGATGAGTCAGCCATCGAGGTCGGTCAGGCCGACGCCAGTGTGCGTGATTCGCGAGTGGATATGGCGTTTTTCATTGTGCAAGAAGTCGCGTTGAGAGGAGTCCGACTGAACATGAACTTCGATCGAATTGTATTCTCCAGAGCCCTGGCCGTCGCTTTGTCGGTGTGTTTCGTGATCCTGTCGGGGTACGGTTCAATCGAAACTGGTTTTCGTGCTCTGATTCTGGTCATTCTGCCGCTGGTTTGCATCCTCTTTCCCGAGTTCTGCGGACGAGTCACCGGAGTGGCCGGCGGGATCGGTCGACCGACGATCACGGAGGAAACGCCGGTCATCTTTGTCTCGATCGGGGGATGGCTTTTGCTGCTATGCATGCTCGCGACGACGATCTTTCTCAAGGGTTGGACCCATGGCATCTTCGACTAGGCCAGCAATACGCGGATGGCTTACTCTTGAAGAGAATCTTGCGGATGCGTGTCGAGTACGATCGTTCGATTCGCATTTCGCCGCAATTCACACGTTCGTATCATGCGAGGCCTTGTCGCCAGTCGTGCTTGCGTTGGACACTTGGGAGACGGCTCTGGATCGTTGCGGTCCATTCATGACGCAACGCAAACGTGATCGTCGACAAGCTTGCCAGGAGAGATCGTGGTAATCGTGGTGCTAGTTCTTTGTTGTTTCATTCCGATCGTGATTGGTTTCGAACGCCAACAGCGGCGGGAGTGGGCCGATCGACGTCGACGCATTCGGCGGATGGGATCGGAGTACGATGATGACGACGATTGGAGTACAGCACATGGAACCAGTGGGTCCGCAGACGACCAAGAAGAGGTGCAATATCCCGGGGCTCCGGGTGAGTAGACCCACATCAGGACGCAAGGTCGTGGTCGCTTCCGTGACGTTAGAAAATGTGAATCGTGTTGAATCCGTATGAAGTCGCCGACAGCCGCGAGTATCAGTCCGACTCGGTCCGTTGCCCGATCTGTCTTACCGAGTGCGATCGACGAGTCGCGTTTCGGACGGCCTTTTGTCGGGGATGTGGAATCAAGTTGGCCGGGCAGGCTCCTTTCGTGGTTCGCGTTTTCCTCTGGTCCGTCTTGGTCGCCGTCACGTTCGCGCGTTGGGCGATCGCTGATCGACTCCTCGGCGTCGACTCTCTCTACTTTGGCTATCTCTTTGTGGGGCATCCAATGATCTTGGTGTTGATGGACGCTTGCTTCGGTCGTGTCTGGCCATGTGGCGGCCTACGTTTCCTCAGACGGCGCGAGGTCGATGCGAGGCGACGTCGGTTCCTTGATGAGCAAAGCATTCGGGCGAAGGGTGTCGCGGAGGAATTCGGTCGCGCGCGTCGAGTGGATGAACGATGAGACCGGGTTCCAAACGGCCGGAACGAACGTTCGGATGGGAATTCGCATTCGCCGTCACCATTGTGACGGTGATCGTTGAGCTCGCTTGCATCGTGTTCCGCTTCGGTTTCGGTTTAAGTTCGTCGACGGCGACCGCTTCAACGATTGGTGTTCTCACCCTTGGTTACCGAATTCACCATGGGTACGTCGGATTGCTTATGGCGATGCTCGGCAATCTTTGGGCGAAGGAGCGGTTCGATTTAGGCTGGCTGATTCTGGCCGTTGGCACGGGACTGGTACTCAGCGATTTGATCCATCACTTTGCAGTCCTGTGGCCGCTGACCGGTTCGCCTCAGTTCGACTTGAGATACCCTGACATTTGAGGACAGTGATGATCGCTCTGGAGCGGCAAGTCGAATTGGTGTTTCAAACGCGTGTTGTTCCGATCCGCAAGCGCGTGTGGCCGTCCGTAAGAGAGGAGTGAACGATTGAGTGAGTCTGAATCGAGCCCAACGATCCGTCGCAATCCCTATCTTGCCGCGTTGCTGAGCACGATGGGACCGACGGGCCAACTCTATGCGGGGAGGGGACGAAGAGCCATTGTGCTTGCGGTCCTTTCGCTCGCGATGGCGCCTGCTGCGGGAATGATCGCCGTTTCATTGACCGGAGGCCAATGGATGTTCAATGCTTTTGGCGTGGCGGTTCTTTGCTGGCCGGTCTTCGTGGTCGTCGATGCCATCGTGTGTGTGTTGAAACCCAAGCAACGAGAGTTCGTTTGGTATCAGCGATGGTGGATGTATCTCATCTTGATGTCTGTCTATCTCGCGATGTTGACCTGCGTGGTGAAGCTCACCAATGATCACATCGCGTCACTCTACGTGATTCCGACCAATGCGATGAGCCCCGCGGTGGTGGCTGGTGATCGAATTCTTACGACGAGGCAGGACCTAGGTATTGGTGATGTCGTTGCGTTTGATAGCGCGGGGTCATCGAATATTTGGACGGGAATTCAAGCGGGGCCCCAGACGTATCTGTCTCGCGTGATCGCGCTCGAAGGCGATGTGGTCGAGATCAAGGGCGAGGTGGTTTACGTCAATGGAAACCGGATCGAGGAACCCTACGCAAACTTCGCGGGCCGACTCAGGCCTGCTCCCGATCTCGCGAATATGCGGCCAGTGACGGTACCCAAGAGTCACTTTTTTGTCTTGGGCGATCAACGTCGAGATTGCTCCGACAGTCGTCTCCTCGGAACCATCGCGTGCTCGGAATATGTGGGGACGGCAGTCCGAATCTACTGGTCGCGTCATCGCGCGGCTTCTGGTCGTCGAAACGGAGACACCGACTTGGGTGGAGCGATCGTTTGGGAACGAATCGGGAAGCGGATTCGTTGATTCCGCGGCTTCACGCGGTGTCGGCGACGCGCGCTTTACGTGAGGGCGTAGATGGAATCAAAGAGGTACGCGACTTCCCGGACACTTTCTTTTCCCTCAGCGCACCTGTCTGCGGCATGGCGTCATTTCGCCACAAGGCGACCGAAAGTGACCGGTTCAGCGTTTTCTCAAACGCGCATTTTCTCTCGTCGCTGAATGCCCATGCGTTAAACCACTCTGATTGGGAATCGGCGTCGGGCTGGAGTGTTTTTGACCGTTGAATCCCTGGGAAACTTCGTCTTTCGCGTCACAGTCATTGTGGCAATTCCGCGATGGCAGGTTGTTGTTTCCCCCTTTTCCGGTCGGGCCTGGATGAAACCCTTTCGGGTAGGGCAAGGGGTTCGGTTCCCCTCGAGTGAGACATTCTGTGTCATTGGCCGGCGGGGTGGCGTCTACGCAGTGCCCCAGCGTTACCCGCTCCGTCGGCCTTTTGCGACCTCCAGTTGCCCGCCCGTCACCGCTTGGTGACCGGCATGTTCCAACGCCTTGAGAATCCCTCGCGCCTTGGTCCACGTTTCAGCTTCTTCCGCTTCTGGAATGCTGCGAGCCGTAATGCCGCCTCCGACTTGGAAGCGCAATCGTCCCGGCTCGACGGTGAGCGTGCGGATCAAAATGTTGAAGTCGACGTTGCCGCCGCAACCGAGATAGCCGATCGTCCCACAGTACGGTCCTCTGGTGTGCGGCTCCAACGCCGCGATGGTTCGCATTGCTTCTGTCTTCGGCGCGCCGGTAACGCTTCCACCCGGAAAACAAGCTCGAAGTAAATCGACGCAGCTGGCGTCGTTTCGCAATTGACCTTCCACGACGGAGACCAGGTGTTGCACGAATTGGTATCGCTCCACTTGACAGAGTTGTTTGACGACCACGCTGGCGTCATCACAGACACGGGACAAATCGTTCCGCATCAAGTCGACAATCATCGTGTTTTCGGCGCGATCCTTTTCGCTACGAAGCAAGTTCTCGGCGAGGCGGCCGTCGCTCGCGACGTTTCCGGTTCTTGCGACGGTCCCCTTGATAGGTCTGGTTTGCACAACGCGATCACGGACCGACAGAAAACGTTCGGGCGAGGTGCTCAGGACCTGGACGCGACCAGTATCGTAAAACGCACCAAACGGTGCTGGATTCGCATGTCGAAGACTCTCGTAAAGTGTCTCGATCTCGCCTTCCCAACCACAGGAAAGCTGTTGAGCGACATTGACTTGAAACGAGTCACCTGAGCGAATCCGCTCGACGATGTCGGCAACCATCGCGCGATAACCGTCGCTCGAGAAGTTGCTTCGCAAGGCATCGAAAGGAGTTTCGTAGCCTTCGTCAATGGGAAAGACGGTGAACGCAACGCTGTCCCGATTGTTACTCCCTTGATCGAGGACGTCGAGGACTTCGCAAACGCGGCGTCGCGCCTGGTCGTAACGGGCTGCCAATGACGGATGCTGCCGTTTCCGAACATCCTCGTCCGTGAAGCCTTGGCAGATCAGCCAGGCTTTGCCGACAAGATGGTCGAAAGCAATGACCCAGTCGTAGAAGCCGAGTGAGCACGCGGGTGTGGCCCACTCATCACGCTGGTGTTCGAATGACCCGGCGAGTTCAAGCTCCGGCAACCACCTCGCGGCTTCGTAACCGAGCAGGCCGGCGATGCCGCCCTGGAATGGTGGAAGCCCCTCTTGGATTGTCGACGGCAACCACGCGGCGAGCTGGTTCAGTTCGTCCCACGGGCTTGGGTCTTCGGGCGACGCCTGTAGGACTGTCAGCGGAGCAGCGGTGACAAAGGAGTATCTTGAAAGACCTCGGACCAACTCCTCAACGGAGTCGGATCGCGCCGCGGGCCAACCGGTCGCCGAATCCAACCACAATCGGTTCGGATACACGCCGAGCGAACGAAATGCGTCCCCTGGCGTTACGTGCTCCGGGAGTGGAACGACCAGAGGCAATTGCCGCGTGGGTTCGAAGTGATTCAATCTCGATCGTTGCGTGAGTTTGTTGAGAAAACAAAGAGTGACGTGGCGTCGCCAAACTCCACGATCAGGTCCTGGGCGTTCCGTTT
>JBCBLJ010000499.1:0-6229 GCA_038520195.1 Planctomycetota bacterium | reverse complement strand
GTGAGTAGTAGCTTCCATTGACCCTCGATACACCAGCGAAACAGCAAGGACGCTTCTGGGTTTTCGATGTCGGCGATGTCGTGGGCGAACGACTCACCGAAAATCCGCTCTCGATCGATAGGCTGTTTCTTGGTCAGACTCTCCATCAGATTCATGCCCGGCAATCCATCCGGTACGTCGATTCCTGCGGCAGCAAGGATCGTCGGATAGATGTCCAAGCTGGTCTCAAGTTCGTCGCGGCGTGCGGCAGGGATTTTGCCAGGCATCCAGTAGAAGATTGGCGTGCGGATGCCGCCTTCATAGGGCGTCTGTTTACTCCGTGGCGCATACTTTCGTGAATCAGGGTCTTGGATCCAACCGTTGTCGCAGACGTAAACGATCAATGTGTTTTCATGCACGTTTCGCTGCTCGAGCGAGGTTCTTAGTTGACCACACGTCTCGTCGAACCATTCGCACATGGCGTAGTACTTTGCGATCGTCTGTGAGCGTCCGTCCTTTGTGTACTTATCCAGCAAACGCTGCGGCGGCGTATGCGGTGTATGAGGCATGAACGGGGCGTACCACAGGAAGAACGGTTTTTCTTTGTCAATCGCCTCGTCAAGAAACGCGTCGATCGGCCCCATTCCTTCCCGACCGATCTTCAGTCCATCATCTCCGTGCCGGCCGCCACGCTCGGGGAAGCCCCGCGTCATTCCGTGCGTGAAACCGGCGTTCTGGTAGCTGCCTTCCCAGAGCTTGCCGCTTTGGTGCGTCATGTAGCCGGCGTCCGCCAGCGCCTTGGGCAGCAAAGGAAATCGGTCCATGTAAGAAATCAGTTGTGCGCGACGCTCAGCGTACAACTTGGACTCTCGCTCGGCATACTTCGGCGAGGGGTCGTTCCCCGTGATCCCGTGAACAGAAGCGTATTGACCGGTCAGCAACGTCGCCAATGAGGGGCGACAGAGGGCGGTGGGGACATAGCCGCGCGGAAAGACCGTGGCTTCGGACGCTAGCCGATCCAAATGCGGCGTCTCGATCACCTCATGACCCATGAAGCCGTAATCGCTCCACGCCTGATCGTCGCTGATAATCAGCACGATGTTGGGAGGCTCTGCAGCAGCTGGCTCGACCGAAAGCAAGAAAATCGGCAACACCGCCGCCAACGATATCAATCGACTCATGAAAGAAGACCCAGGGAGGAACGTGATCGTCACGCCAAGAGTTTACCTACCGCTGACTAGGAAGTGATGGTCGACTCAGTCTGACTGGATCAGGTTCAGGAAGAACATGCGATCGGAAAAAGGACCCGAACTGTCGTCCCGGCGGACGGATTCGACTCCATCGAGATTGCTCCGCCGAGTCCGCGGACAATTCGCTCAGCGATCGTCAGCCCCAAACCGGTTCCCTCTCCGACCGGCTTGGTGGTGAAAAATGGATTGAACGCGAGTTTCCGTACGTCCTCGGACATTCCGATGCCAGTGTCCCGGAACTCGACCGCCACGTGTCGCCGGGGTTCTCGTTGAGGTGCTGCGTCACGGGCCTCAATCTGCCGTGTCTGGACAGCCATTCGGCCGCCGTCGGGCATCGCGTGGCACGCGTTCGAAAACAAGTTGAAAATGACTTGGCAAAGGCTACCCCGGTCGACATGGATCTCCTCAATCCCCTCGCCCAAATCGATCTCAACTTCGATCTCCTTGCCGGCGATGCACTCCAAGAGCGACCGACTTTCGTCGAGAACTTCGTTCACACTTAGAGCCGCGACTTGATGAGGCCGGCTGGTACCGAACAAACGCAGTTGAAGTGTCAACTGACTTGAGCGGATGGTTGCCTCCAAGATTGCCTGGACCGATTTCCGCTGAGATTCGGCGATCGGGCTCGTCGCGAGTAGTTCCGCATAGGTGCCGATCACAGTCAGTAAGTTGTTGAAATCGTGCGCGACCACAACGGCGAACCTGCCAGCGGTCTCCATCCGTTGAAGATCCAGCCAACGCCCCGGCGTCCGATCCGCCTGATCCATGAGTGCACTGTATGCATCCCGAGGAGGTTTCGAGCGGAGTAACACGGCACGCGCGTCGCGGTCGGCGAGCGCAAACTGCTCGTGGTGGACGCCATTATTTTCGCCCAGCCATTCGGCCATGTTGCGACCAAGAATCGTCAATGCGCGTTCCGCCAGTTCACCGGGCACTAGCACGTCGATCACCGTCTCCGATGGATCAATAAGGACGAGTGTCGTCCGGCCGCAGAATTCGACCGCTCGTTGGAGTTCGCCAAGTGAGGATGACGACTCGGGTCCGGACATACGCACTCCAAGCGAAAGATGGCGGTTTCTGGCTGAAGCATATCCCATAAATCAAGCCGAAGACCGAATCGCCAGGACGGATCGCGGATGTTTCGCTTCGCCAATCCTTCACACGACAAAAGAAGGTGTCCGCGAACAAGAAACTCAGCACTAAGCGGCGGCCCGGCTCGTTTCCGCGCCACGCATCACCGCATCAATCACGGCAAGGGTCCGCTGGGTGGCGCCGCGGTGTCTTTCGACGACCCGCCGTGCCTGTCTTCCAAGCGCATCGGCTCGAGGAAGATCCTTTGCGCATGTTTCGACGAATTTCTCCAGCTCCTGCTCGTCGTTGACACGAACAGCCGCTTCCGAATTCAGCAGCTCTTCGGCAATCTGTCGAAAGTTGCGGGTGTTCGGGCCGAATGAAACCGCGCATCCGTACCCGGCGGGCTCCAGCATGTTCTGTCCACCGCGATCGCCAAAACTGCCACCAACGGTGGCGAGCTGACTGACACCCCACCAGTGTCGAAGCTCACCGATCGTGTCGATTAAAATCACGCGTTCCGCGGCCCACGAATCGTTTTGCCGCGAACCGTTCTGCGACCGTCGATGGGCGATCAGCCCTGCCGATTCGATCTCCGTGGCTACCGAATCAAAACGTTCCTGATGACGCGGCACGAGAATCAACCGTAGTTCTGGGTGCTGATGCCTCAGCCGCTGGTAGACGCGAAGCGCCATCGCCTCCTCACCTTCCTGGGTGCTACCGACCATCCACACAAGGTGCCACGGATCGACACCCGCCCAGGCCAGACGTGATTGCACTTGATGGTTTTCTCGGCCGTTTGGCGCGTTGTCGAACTTCATCGAACCGCTGACCCCGATCCGCTCGGCCGGCGTTCCACAGGACTTAAAGTTCTTGGCGGCCGAATGGTCCTGGCACTCGACGTGGCGAAGGGCTTGAAATAGAGGTCGTGTAAGCCACCCGAATCCTTGATACCGCGATGCGCTGTTATCGCTGAGTCGGCCGTTGATGACCGTCGCCGCACAGCCGCATCGATCGGCAGCGTGGATCAGATTAGGCCAAAGTTCCAATTCTGCGAGGACGAGCAATTCCGGTTTCAGGTGCTTGCAGGTACGGCGCACGGCCCAGGAGAAATCGAACGGGCAAAAGAATACCCGGTCCTTGCCGAAGTGTTTCCTTGCCAGGTCGTATCCGGTGTCGGTCGTCGCGCTGATGACCACCGTATGATTCGGATTTCGGCGTTCCAACTCGGCGACAAGCTGTCGAATCAGGTTGACCTCGCCGACACTGACGGCGTGAAGCCACAGACAAGGCTTCCCTTGAGTAAGACGCTTGGCCTCGGTCGTCCCCAAACCGAGCAGTTTCTGTTTCCAACCTCGTCGATAACGCCCATGACGAAAGGCACGGATGGCAATCAGCGGCGCAAGAGACAGAAGCGCCAAGGCGTACATCAGATCGAGGAGCATGCGAGAGTCCTTTCTCGAATCAGTGAGCGAACAGTTGGCGGCTTACTTTCTCATGCAGCACTGCTTGTACTTTTTGCCGCTTCCGCAGGGGCAAGGATCGTTACGACCGATTTTGACGCCCGTGTTTCGGATGGGCTCCGGTCGCACTTCCTCCGCCGGTTGGTTGCTGGCTTCGGCGGCTTGCTGTGCCGCCGTTTGGGTGGAGGCTTTCGTCGCGGTCGCGGTGCCTGCTTGCCCCGCAACCGATGTCGCGGCGTCGTGACGGGTTTTGGCTTCGACCCAAGTGCTACGGATAAAATCCTGATTGAACGATTCCATCCGGAAGATCAAGCCAGTGACTTGCTCGCCGACGGAGTCCCACATCTTGTCGAACAGTCGCATGCCTTCGCGTTTGTATTCGACTTTCGGATCGAGTTGAGCGTAACCCTTCAGCCCAACGCTGGATCGCAAATGATCCATTGTTAGCAGGTGGTTTTTCCAAGCATCGTCGACGATGCTCAATAGGATCTGCCGTTCCATTCGCCGCATTTCGGGGTGGAAACGGTCGTCCACGGCCCCATCGACCGTCAGCCGCATTCGCTCACGATTCATTCGGGCTAAGTCGTCGGGTTCGTTCGCGGCCCCGAGTTCTTCCTTCATCCAAGTCGTGAGTGCGTCGAGCTTGTCGGTACCCGCTGCCGCGACGGCGGCGGTCGTTTCCTCATCAACATCGCCGAAGAGGTCATCGACCTTCCCGTGAGCTTCCACATAACTCTCGCCGGCCGACGAACTTGTTTCGCGACTGAAACCGACCAGGAAGTTCTTAAGGTCGTCGCGATTGAGCGGGATGTCGTCGACCGTGAGTTCCTTGTCGAACCGCCGAACGATCCAATTCACGAGGTTTTCGCGATCGAGAATGATCTGAGCGCCTTGATCGACCGTGAACTGGGTGATGCCAGCCAAAGCGGGATATTCGGATTCCTTTTCTTTGTAGGCCTCTTCGGCGCGCTGCATGAGGGCCGCGGTCACTGTCCGGCGGTCTTCGACGTCGCGAAACTCTTCGGGAGTGGTCTCGATGCCGAAGCGATTCCGCATCCAGCCGCACAACATCCGTAGCCCGTAGTCGGCATCGAGAAATGGCTCACCCTCGCTCAGGTCAATCTTCTCGATCCGCGCGTGAGCCTTCTCAACCAACTCGTCGTAGAGATCATCGCGATCTCGTTTTTTGAGCTGATGGTCGTTGTAATTGGTTCCGAGCGTGGTGTTGGACCATTTCGCGAGGGCTTTCCAGTTCCACTCGTCTTCCATACCCTCGGGCAAGTTTTCCTCGATCGCCTCTTCGCAAGTTACCTCGGCTTGGCGTTCGGCCTGCTCACGAGCGTAGCTGGTGGCCATGGTGATCTCCATGTTCTGAAAATCACGCGGTTCGAGCGTGCAACCAAGCTGGCTACCGGCGAAGGCGGCAAAGGTTTCGACGCCGTAGTCGAGGTCCAGGAATGTTTCGACCTGTTCTTCGATCTGTGACCGGATGAGGTCCAAGATCATGGATCGCGAACTGTGCCCGTCCAGCAGATTTTGTCGATAGCGGTAGACCCGCTTGCGCTGCTCATCCATGACTTCGTCGTAATCGAGCAAACTCTTGCGGATCTCGAAGTTGCGTTCCTCGACCTTTTTCTGTGCCGAGGCGATTCGCCGCGTCACGATCTTTGATTCCAGCGGCTCGTGCTCCTTCATCCCGATGCGTTCCATCATGCCCTTGACCCACTCGCCGGCGAAGATTCGCATCAGATCATCCTCGAGCGACAAGAAGAATCGACTCGATCCGGGGTCACCTTGTCGTCCGCAGCGACCACGCAACTGAAGATCGATCCGGCGTGACTCGTGACGCTCGGTTCCCAGGACATACAGGCCGCCGATCTCGCGCACGTGCTGGCCCTGTTCGCTCATGCCCTCGTCGTTGTCGATCTTTTCGACCAACTCGTTCCACTCGTCATCGGGAACTTCCAGACGAGTGGGATACTTGTGTTGGAGTTGTGCCCAAGCTTTGGTTTCGGGATTGCCGCCGAGAATGATGTCGGTACCACGGCCGGCCATGTTGGTCGCGATCGTGACGGCACCCATGCGTCCGGCCTGGGCGACAATATCAGCCTCGCGCCCGTGTTGTTTCGCGTTCAAGACCGAATGCTCGATTCCTCGGCGTTCCAGCAAACGACTCAGCTTTTCGCTCTTTTCGATGCTGACGGTACCGACCAGAACGGGCCGCCCGGAATACTCGATCGAATCAATCTTGCTGCGCGAGACTTCCTCGGTGTTCTTTTGGCCTTGGCTGACGAACTTAACCTGATCGTCCTGCTCTTCCTTGATGGTGCCCCAGAGTTCGGAGCCATCCTTCATCACGAGGACATCCCACTTGTTAGTCCGCTCGATCTCTTCGGCCAAAGCTTTGTATTTGTACTCTTCGGTCAGATAGATGATGTCCGAGTATTCGATGCGTTCGAGCGTCTT
>JBCBLJ010000074.1:0-17238 GCA_038520195.1 Planctomycetota bacterium | reverse complement strand
CGATCCCGACACGTTGTTGCGGGTGGATGAAATTCAGCTTCCGACTGCAACGGCGACTATCGGTTTTGAAGGACTCGCCGTCAGCCGCCGCGACGAGTCCTTCAAAACCGATAGTCGCCGTTGCAGTCGGAAGCTGAATTTCATCCACCCGCAACAACGTGTCGGGATCGAAGACGTGAACGGTCGAGGCGGGGTGGCTTGCAGCCGTATTCGCGCTGGCACTCGAGCTTCCGAGTGCATAAAGCAAGCCGTCCATGCCGGCCGTCAAGTCAACCGTCCCGAATCCTTCTACGAAACGATTGGGCCCGGCCGCACTTCCGATGTCCCATACGATCAAGCCGTGGGTTGCCGAAGGACCGATTGTCACGTCATTCACAAAAATGCGGTCGCCAAGCAGCGCGATACCACCATGCGATCCGCGATTCGACGTCGCGAACTCGATGGAGGTGTCGTCCACTTGGGCGCCTGTCACCGTATTGATGCTGCTCAGCGCGGTGTTGAAAGTGCCGTTGAAAACGAAAATGGTTTCATTGCCGTCACTCACAAAATCACGAGGGTCCGAGCCCGCCGCGGCCGGTAGCGGCGAGATGTTGATCGTCTGAACGACGCTTCCATCGGGCGTGTACTCCACAATGGTGTTGGACCCCGAAGCGCTAACGAGCAAATTGCCCGCGGTGACGGCCTCGGCGCGGCATTCCAATCCCACGGGGAGAAGCAACAGGAACACAATGCTTGGGGCAAGTCGACGCATGAGTCTCTACAGAATCAATCGGTGGTTGGTTGGCCGACTCGAAATTGTAATTGTCCGCGACAGGGAGATGACCATTGAATTCACGCCGAGCGGCACGAATTGCTGAGCGTAAAGACAAAAAAGAAACCTCGTCCGCGATGCGGACGAGGTTTCTGTAGACAAAAGAACCAGTCGAACTTGCCGAGCTTACTGGTTAAGTTGCTCTTCGATCGTTTCGCCGTTGGCTCGAGTGCCCAAGGCACCCCAGAGGCCATAAGGACTTTGGCTTCCCGGCGGCAGCGCGCTTTGCGAGCTGTTGTTGCGGAACCAAACGGGACCTTGGTTGGCATCGCCCGCTTCGATCGAATCGGTGATGAAGATGACCGCACCGTCACCCATCAAGATGTGGGCACCACCGGGGTGGCGACTCGAAGGCGGCACAATTCCGTCGGAGGTGTGACCGCGGGTCAAGCAAAGCTCACGGTTCGGCGGCAGGATCGTGTTGACTTGGTTGTAAAGCGGATAGAAGTCCGCCCAACGGAAGCCACGCTTCCCCGCAGCTCCGGTCAAACGCGGCATGCAGCCGGCCGCTGTACAAGCGGAAGGCGACCAGAAACGCGGCCGTTCCGGGTCGATCTGGTTAGCCTGGGCACAGTGGCTGGCGTTGAGCGCCGGGCCTTCCCAGACGCCAGTGTTGGAGTTGAACGTCGAGGGATCGGTGGTGATGTGTCGATCACCAAGGTCCGTCGAGAATTCGCCCATCATGACCGTGTTGGAAAGCCCGTCGAGGACATCGCGGAATCGCGACTCCTTACGCGGAACAAAGAATCCGCGCGCACTGGCCTGAACTTGGCGAGCCAACCATGCCTCGTCGCCGTATCGCCATCGCGATTGGTTGCCTTGGAATCGAGACGAGCCAAGTGCGCCGCGTACGGTGGAGTCACCGGTGGAGACTCCGTAGTTCGTGCGACCCAACGCGGGCAACCCGCTTCCCGGGTCACTGGGGCAGCGATAGGTCGGGATATTCGTCGCCCAAGGTCGATAGCGAATGGTGACCGGCGACGGTCCCATCGCGGGCCAGCTCCAATCGTTCGCGACGTCGACGGAAGGATTCGAAATCTCTTCCCACATCGCTTGCTGCTCGACGAAAGGTAGGATCCCCACCAACGCGCTCAAACGGTGCATCGTGTAACCGATCGGCGGACCCGCGGCCGGACCAGGTTGGAGTGCGACCATCCAATTGTTTTCGGTTTCATTGGTCGCACCCGTTCCTTGCATGGGCAACGATTTAAATGCGGCGTGGTAGTTATGAACTGCCAAACCAATTTGCTTGAAGTTGTTGCTACAACTCATGCGGCGGGCAGCTTCACGTGCCGCCTGCACGGCCGGCAACAACAGGCCGACCAGGATGCCAATGATGGCGATCACCACCAAGAGTTCCACAAGTGTGAACGCTCGGCGCTTCAAATGAATTCGAGACATAGAATGCTCCGAATGGGGAAGGGAAAGAAAAAGGAAACGAGATGCCAAATCGCAGCTCGGAAAGAGTGAAAAAGTGATAACGAAGTATTACTCTTCGCTTGCCTCGTCTTCGGCCGTCTGCGACTCCATCTCATTCATGATGGCGTCGTACTGTGCGAACTCATCTTCGGTCGTTGCCACCGCTGTCCCCTCATCAGAGGTGCCGCAGCCAGCCGCAAAGAGGAGCGAGAGCGAGAACAGCGAGATGAAGAAATTCCGCATGGAGAATCCTAAATGTGGGAGTTGGCGGGAAATCGACAGCCAAAACGACCGCGCGCAAATCCCACTATAGCGGTTCGAAGGGGCCTATTTCGCCGTAATTCAAATTTTTTGCGAAACCAAATTTCTGAAGCTGGGTTCCGCACCGGTCTCCTGTCCATCGCTATCGACGAATGATGCCAATCCAATCAACACAATGCCGATTACTGAGCGGTTTCCTGCTTCTGATGACACTTGACGGCCCCCTAGCCGCAAAGCCCCCAAAGGAGGACTCGATCGCGGTTTCAGTCGCCGAGCATGCCGTCACAAGCGGGGTGCAAATAAACACCTCTAACGGGGAGGTGGTTCTCATCACGACCAACAGCGACCCCTACCTTTGGTTTGAACTACCGCCGGTCCCCGATGACGGTCGCCGATGGATGCTCGCATTCGAATACTTCTCGCCCCAAGGCATCCGTGGGCTCCAGTGGCGATGGGGAAAGCCGCCGAGCCCGAAACGCACCGCGGACCTGCCACCGCTGGCACCGGCGGAAGGCTGGACAACGTACTCGTTCAACCTGACCGATCTCGGTTCGGTCCGTTCGTCGGGGCCGCTGCCGGTGCGTTTGGACCTGGGCACCACCGCCGATGTCCGGCTTCGTCTTCGCAGTCTTATCGTGCGTCCGATGAGTCAACGCGAACTCGAACTGGACCGCGACCGGGAACGTCTCCGACGAACGAAAGCAGCGCTGCAGCGTGACATCGTCTCGTACATTCGTCACGACTGGCCGGCTGCGATTGAATCACTGACACAGGATGGTGATCGAGTGCGACTCTCGACGCGATGGCTCTCCGAAGCGCCAGTGAGTCCCGTCTATGCGATCCAACGTGCTCGCTTCGCACCCTCCGCCGCCGCGATCACCGAGGAAGAGTTGGCGACGCGCCAAGTGATCACGTTTGGTGATGACCGCCGAGCGGTCTCCGATTTCACTCGCAGCGACGCCCTCCGTTGGCAGCTCGTTCGTGAAGTTGATCATGGGTTTGAACCGGTTTCGCCAGCTCGCTATCCCGAACCGGCGCACAATCTCGAACCGGCAGCTTCACTCGAAGCGGCGGTGCAACGAGGCCAGCGAGTCGGAGTGGCTGACCCGAAGTCCGACGATCGCCAAATCGCCAAGGGACTCACTTGCATCACAACGCGATTCTCTGATGCCGTGTTGGATGAACTTGGTTTGGGGCACGCATCGATCAATGTCACAATGCAGGGGTTGTTGCGTCGTGAATCGGCGCCGGGCTACGAGGCCGTGGAGATTGCCGGAAAGGAGTGGTATGCCGACACGCATCGTTTACGCGTCTTGGATGCGAATGCCCAAACCGCGTTCCGCGCGGCCGGCCAAGTCGCGGGAATTCTGCTCGTTCAAAAGTCAGGCAGTCAGTTTGGCGAACTCGCTCATCCCGAATCCGACGTCGCGGGCACCTACGCCATGCCCGACCTGACTCGCGCCAGCGCCGTCGAGCTCTACCAGGCGACCCTCACACTCCTCGGGGAACGCTACGGCTCGCGAAGCAAGATTGCAACGATCGATCATTGGATCGTACACAACGAAGTCGACTATGGATGGCAGTGGACCAACATGGGCAAGCAGCCGATGGAAGTCTTTCTCGATCACTACATCCGTTCGATGCGTTTGGTGGATCAGGCGATGCGTCCGCACAACTCGAAGTCCAAAGTGTTCATCTCGCTCACGCATCGTTGGAACCGCAATGACAACCAGCTCTGGAAGACGTACGCGCCTCGCGACATGTTGGAGCACCTTGTTGAATTGAGTCGGCTGGAAGGAGACTTTCCATGGGGCGTCGCATTCCATCCTTACCCCCAGAGTCTTTGGGAGTCGGCGGTCTGGGATGACGATCTGGTGAGCGATGACTTTGAGACGCCGCTGATCACAATCAAGAATCTGGAAGTACTCGACCGCTTTCTGCACTTGCCGAAGTGTTTGGATGATCGCGGAGCGGTTCGGCCAGTTCTTTGTAGCGAACAGGGTTTCCATGCGGATGAGACGGACGCCGCAGCTCTCGATCGACAATGCGCCGCGCTACTCTACACCTGGCAGAAACTACGGCAGTGCCCATCGGTGATCGCGTTTGATTATCACCGGCCGGTCGATCATCCGAATGAAGGCGGTTTGCGATTAGGGCTACGCGGACTCCCGAGCAAGGCAAATCGTTTGGGCGAAGCCAAGCCGGCTTGGCGCGTTTACCGTGCCCTTGGCACGGACCAGGAGGCCTCCTTGCGTGACCGCTATCGCGACGCCTGGGGACAGACCGACTGAACGTAGACCGACTGAACGTAGGCCGACTGACGGTCACCGGTGCGTCGATTATGGTGATGCCTGATGAAAATCCTTCGAACGACATCGCGGCCATGATTCCAAAATTCCAAAGACGATTGCTTGCCCTTGTTTTGATCGCTTTCCTTTCGCTCACCACGCGCGCGGAAACATCGTCCAAACCCAACATCCTGTGGATCATGTCGGATGATCATGCGGCGCACGCGATCGGCGCCTACGGGTCAAGGCTCGCGGAATTGGACCCGACGCCCACGTTGGATTCATTGGCTCGCGATGGTGCGTTGCTCACCAACGTTTTCTGCACCAACTCCATCTGCACGCCGAGTCGCGCGACGCTGATGACCGGGCAATACTCGCATCAAAACGGCGTCACCACGCTCAGCGGCCGCATCGACCCGGAAGACCAGCACTTGGCGCGGCTCATCAAGCAGGCCGGCTACGAAACCGCCATGGTCGGTAAATGGCACCTCAAAGCCGAACCGGCGGCGTTCGACTATTACAGCGTCCTCCCGGGACAGGGTTGGTACTTCAATCCGGTGTTTCGTGTCCGCGGCAAGGATGCTTGGCCGAACAACACGTTCACGTTCAGGGGATACGACTCAAACCACAGTTCCGACGCAATCACCAATTTGTCCCTGCAGTGGCTCCGCTCGCGGAAAGACAAGACCAAACCTTTCTTCCTGATGCATCACTTCAAAGCGCCACACGACAACTTTGAAAACGCCGAACGCTACGACTGGCTGTACGAAGATGTCGACATTCCCGAACCGGAGAGCCTTTGGGATCGCGGCACTCACGGCCCCGTCGACCGCCCGGCATACGGGACTTCGGTGGGTAAACGCAACACGCGGCGAAACATGGGTGATCACATGTTTGTCGACAAGTCGCTGAACAATGAAGACTACAAACGTGAATCGTATCAACGGTATCTGAAAAAGTACCTGCGGACCGTCCGCGGATTGGATGACAACATCAAACGCTTGCTTGAACATCTTCGCTCGACTGGAGAACTCGACAACACGATCGTGTTCTACACCGCGGACCAAGGGTTCATGCTCGGCGAGCACGATTACATCGACAAACGCTGGATGTATGAAGAGTCGTTGAGGATGCCGTTGATCGTTCGCTACCCCAAGTCCATTGCGGCCGGGACGAAGATTGACTCTCTCGTCAACAACGTTGACTTCGCGCCGACTCTGTTGGACTTTGCCGGTGCCGAGAAACCGTCGTTCATGCCCGGGCGAAGCGTGCGGGTTTTGCTCGAAGGCGGCGAAGAGCCAGAGGATTGGCCGACCGCGACCTACTATCGCTATTGGATGCACATGGCGCATCACGACAACCCAGCGCATTTCGGCATCCGCACCAAACGTTTCAAGCTGATCTACTTTTACGGCATGCCGCTCGACGCGCCCGGTGCCGTCAAAAAGCCGACGCCGCCGCACTGGGAGCTCTACGATCTTGAAAACGATCCCCACGAGATGCAGAACGTGATCAATGAACCGCAGTATGCCGAATCGTTGTCAACGCTCAAACATCAGCTACGCGCGCTCAAGGAGAAGGTCGGCGACACCGACGAGAAGTTCCCCGAGTTGCTTCAGCAAACTTGGTAATCAGCTGATCGCAGGACGGCGTCCGTTTCGCGCACGATCGAGTGTAGGCGATCAAGCGTGGGCGAGGCGGATCGCGCTCAGGCGGATGCCTTGGGACCTTGCTGATCTTCCATCGATTGGATGTATTGCCGCAGACGCTCGTTCTCGTCTTTGACGTCTTTGAGGCTGAGCATGTTTTCGACTCGCTTTAGCAATTCGATCTTCTTGATCGGCTTGGCCAAAAAGTCGTTGGTGCCCGCCGCCACCGCGCGTTCGATATCGCCCAACTCATTGAGCGCCGTGACCATCAAAATCATGATTCCGCGCGTCGCTTCGTTCTCGCGAATCTTTTCGCAGACCTCAAAGCCACTGAGCTTCGGCATCATCACATCGAGGAGGACCACGTCCGGCTGGAAGCTCTCCACTTTGTCGAGCGTATCTTGCCCATCAACAGAAGTCTCGATCTCACAGTCGACTTCGACGAGGTAGGCCTCCAACAGTTCGCGGTTGGCGACGTTATCGTCGGCGATCAAGATCTTGGGAACGGTCTCGGGCATGGCGTCTCCGGAGGGTCCAGCGGAAGCGTGGCAATCAACCGACGGCGGGTTCGAGGTCGGCCGGGACTGGGAATCCGGCACACATCTCACGAATCTCGTCATGAATCCGCTGGTGCAATTCACTGTCGTCATGGTTGGAGAGCGCCGAGTGAATCCAGCTGCCGACACGTCGCATCTCCTCGATACCCATCCCCCGAGTCGTCAATGCGGGGGTCCCGATCCGAATCCCGGACGGGTCCATGGGTTTGCGTGTATCGAATGGAATCATGTTCATATTGACGGTGATGCCGCACGTATCGAGGACGGTCTCTGCCTTCTTTCCGCCGAGCCCGAGCGACGTCACGTCCACCAACATGAGGTGGTTGTCGGTGCCACCACTTACCAGGGTGAGACCGGATCCCGCAAGTGTTTCGGCGAGTGCTTTGGCGTTGTCGACGACAGCCTGTGCGTAGGTCTTGTAATCGGCCGCGAGGGCCTCCTGGAAGCACACGGCCTTGCCCGCGATAACGTGCATGAGCGGTCCGCCTTGTGTCCCCGGGAACACGTTCCGGTTGATTAGCTTCTGGTGATCCTCTTTGCACAGAATCAAGCCACCGCGCGGGCCGCGAAGCGTCTTGTGTGTGGTGGTTGTGACGTAATCGGCAACCGGAACCGGGCTGTTGTGGATACCCGCAGCGACCAAGCCGGCGTAATGAGCCATGTCGACCAACAGCCGGGCGCCGACCTCCTCCGCGATTTCGGCGAACTTGTCGTGGGGAATTTCGCGCGGATAAGCGCTCGCTCCGGCGACGATCAGTGACGGTTTGTTTTCACGGGCGAGCTTGGCAATGGCATCAAAGTCCAGCCGGTGCGTGTCCGGCGTAACGCCATACGAGAGGAAATTGTAAAGCTGACCGCTGATGTTCAGCTTCATCCCGTGCGTCAAATGGCCGCCCTGAGCGAGGTCCAGCCCCAAAACGGTATCGCCCGGCTTGAGGCAGGAGAGGTAGACGGCCGTATTGGCCTGCGACCCACTGTGGGGCTGCACATTGGCGGCCGCCGCCCCGAACAGCTCTTTCGCACGGTCGATCGCCAAGGACTCGACGGTGTCGACGTGTTCGCAGCCACCGTAATAGCGGCGTCCTGGGTAACCCTCGGCGTATTTGTTCGTCAGAACGCTGCCGGCGGCGTCCATCACCGCTTGGCTCGTGTAGTTTTCGCTGGCGATGAGTTCCAGGCCGTCGCGCTGGCGTGATGCTTCGGCCTGGATCGCGTTCCAGACTGCCGAATCTTGTTGTTGCAAAGTGTTCATGGGCATCCAATGCGGTCGCGGGAGGGGGAAGGCCGTCGTCACTCAGTTACCGATTGTTCATGCGGACGATAAACCCGTCAATGAGCGGAGAGCCGGACGAGCGACGCTCACCGCGGTGGGAACGGCCCGCGCAATCGGTGGAATCGGCGATTGAGCGGCCCAGGACGACCGCTTTCCGTTGGAGCATTCACTAGGCGGAGTCGGTACAATCGACTTACCGGTCTGGGCAGGTTTTGCGGGGTTGATCACCGGCTCCCTCTAACGGCCGCCCCCGTCCGTATCCCTCCAAAAGCGTGAGCTACGCTTCACGGTTCTTCATCTTCACCCGTTCGAGTGTCTGGAATGAAACATCTCGCCGTTTTTGCCGTTCTGTTCTGTCTCGTGGGGCCGCTGCGCTTTGCCGCCGCGGACCCGCCTCCGTTTGACAAAATCTCCTCTGGTTACGAGGAAGTCGGTGTCTCCGACATCAAGCAGCGAAAAGGATTCTTTCGACTGTGGCAGCGCAAAAAAGATGCGCAGCTACTGGGTGAATTGCCAAAGAACTTTGCCTCGAAGAGCTATTTCATTGCGTTGACCGTCGGCAGCGGCGATCGTTACGCGGGACTTCAATCGGGTGACTGGGTCGTCAAATGGCGTCAGTACGATGACCGGCTCGCTTTGATCGCGCCGAACCTCAGCATTCGCGCGACCGGCGAGGCCGAGGCCAAGGCTTCGGTGAGCCGATTGTTCACCGACCGGGTCTTGTTGGACATTCCGATCGTCGCCAAGGGTCCAAGCGGCGGGCCGGTGATCGACTTGGATTCGCTGCTCGTCGGAAACGCGAGCACCTTCTTCGGCGGTTCGGTTCGGGTTTCAAACCCTCGGATCAAGAGCCTCAAGTCGGTCAAGGTGTTTCCGACCAATGTCGAGATCGCCATCGAAATCGTCGGCACCGGCGGTCGTTTCCAGACGTTGCACTACTCGTTCAGCGAAGTCCCCAGTCCGTCCAGCGGATTCAAACCGCGTAAGGCTGACCAGCGCGTCGGATACTTCACCACGACGTTCTCCGACCTCAGTAAGTACACCGATGACGAAACCACGATTCGCTTCATCAATCGATGGAATCTTCAGAAGCGTGATCCAAAACTGAAGCTGAGTCCGCCCAAGAACCCGATCAAGTTCTATGTCGAGCACACCACGCCGGTCCGCTATCGACGCTGGATCCGTGAGGGCGTCGAATACTGGAACAAGGCCTTCGAGAAGGTCGGGTTCGTCAACGCCATCGAAGTCTATTACCAGGACGCCGCCAGCGGCGACTACATGGAGCTCGACCCCGAAGACGTTCGATACAACTTCGTCCGCTGGCTCAACAACGACATCGGCACCGCGATCGGGCCCAGCCGTGTCCATCCTATGACCGGCGAAATCCTTGATGCCGACGTGATCCTGACCGATGGCTGGATTCGTCACTTCAACTTCCAGTACGACGAACT
Organism: Planctomycetota bacterium; assembly: GCA_038520195.1. GTDB lineage: Bacteria > Planctomycetota > Planctomycetia > Pirellulales > Pirellulaceae > Stieleria. The sequence goes on along the minus strand of JBCBLJ010000074.1, from coordinate 7,529 downwards.
GATGCCTCGATTGGCAATGGAGGGTGCGAGCCCCGAGACGCTTGCCTGGCTCAGCGAGCATCCGAGTTGGGATCCACGGCTCCGCATGTCCGCCCCGTCGCGGCACACGGAGATTCGCGAGTCCATTCTTCGTGAGGCGCGAAAGCCGTTCGCCGGCTATCGCATGGCGGCGGCCGATGCATCGTTGCTGGGCGACGACGAATACGACGGCTTGATCGGTCAAATCAGCCAGAAAAATGGCCTCTGCATGGCCGCCGGTGCGCGTAGCATCGATCTCGCATTGGCCCGCATGGATTGGGCGCTCGCGCTGATGGATGACAAGGACGATCAAGACGAAAAAGAAAAGGACGACGAGCCTGCGAAAGACGACGAAGAAGCCGACGACCAGGCCGACGATGACGACAAGGAGGACGAAGAAGAGGAGGAGACGGAAGACGACGAGTCGGAAAACGATGAAGACGAGGCCGACGAAGAGAAGGACGACTCCGACCTGCTCGACGGGATGCCCGATTGGTTCGTCGGGCCGCTACTCGCCGATCTCGTTGCCCACGAAGTCGGACACACGCTCGGATTGCGGCACAACTTCAAAGCTTCCTCGCTCTACACCCTCGACGAGATCAACAGCGAGGACGTCAAGGAGAACAAGACGCCGACCGCTTCGGTAATGGATTACTCGCCGATCAACATTCGCTACGACAGCGGCGAAGTGCAGGGTGCCTACGCGATGACCGATATCGGTCCCTACGATTTCTGGGCGATCGAATATGGCTACACACTCGACGACAAAAGTCTCGAGGAACTCCTGAAGCGTTGTGGCGAACCCGAATTACAGTTCGCCACCGATGAGGACACCAGCGGGCCGGACCCGTTGGCACGTCGCTATGACTTCGCCAAGGACCCGCTCGATTACGCCAACGAGCAGATCCAACTCGTCAAGCTGTATCGCGAACGCATCCTCGACAAGTTCGTCAAGGACGGAGACAGCTGGGCCAAGGCTCGTCGCGGCTATGAGCTAACGCTATCACTGCAAACCCGCTCCGCCAGCATGATGGCGAACTGGGTCGGCGGTGCCTTCGTCAACCGAGACAAAAAAGGCGATCCTGGCGATCGGCCTCCGGTCGAGGTTGTTCCCGCCGAGCAGCAACGCGCGGCACTGGACTTTGTCATCAAGCAGACGTTCTACGACGAAGCCTATGGCCTGACTCCCGAGCTCTTGGAACGAATGACGTCCGAAGCATGGCTCGACGATGGCAGCTTCGGCGTTTCGGGCGAAGCCACCTGGCCGGTTCATGATCGCGTACTCGGCTTACAAGCTTCGGCACTCACGTGGCTGATGAATCCAACCACGCTCCGCCGTGTCTACGACAATGAGCTCCGCCTGCCCGCCGATCAAGACACGCTGACACTTCCTGAGTTGCTCGACACGGTCAGCGAATCGGTGTGGACGGAGTTGGACGCCGATTGCCCCGAGGAACGCAGCAATCGCGCCCCGATGATCAGCTCACTGCGCCGCAGCTTGCAGCGTGAGCACATGCAACGTTTGATCGATTTGGTGCTCGAGTCCAGCGATAGCACCGCGGCTTACAAGCCGATCGGCAATCTCGCGCGAATGCATCTTCGCAAGCTCGCCGATAAGGTTGAGTTCCGCTTGAAGAAGTGCTCGGGCAAGATGGATGACTACTCGCTGTCTCACCTCAGCGAGGCCGAAGAGCGGATCGCCCAGGCGCTCAAAGCCGGCTACACCTATCAAGGAAAGCAGCCCGTCGGCGGAGGCGCTATGTTCATTTTCGGCGAGCAACCCGAGTAGCTCGTTCGATACTCTTCCGCAATCTAAAAGACTCTCGCCGCGAAAGCGGCGAGAGTTTTTTGTTCCGACGGTGAATCCGCTCAGCGCAAAGGTCGGACCCACACCACCTGCCGACACCTCTCTCGGGGCATTCGACCACCTAACCATCCGGCGTGTTTGACGGAATGCCGCCGACAACATTGCCGCTGAAACACAGCCAAAAGCTATCCCTCAGGGTTTCGCCAGCTAGACTAAACCCCCGTTGGAAACGGTTTGTAGTTTGGTTGCGGGCAGTCGATTGCTTCCTCGCGTTCCTAAAGGGGACGGTTGGAAACGCGGGCTGTTCCCCCGAGGAAACCGTTGCGATTGGATAGGGTCCTTCGATTCGCCGCAATCAAATATTGAGGAAAGAAAGGGTTTTCGTCGGCTGTTATCGCATTAAGAATGCTCACGCTCTGATCGCGAGGCGGAACGCGGTGAGAGTCCTGACGATTCGCCAAATGGTCCAGCTGGATCGGCTGTCAATGTCGGGAACGCGTCAAGAGCCGTTGAAGACGACGCAGATAGAATCTCAAGAACAAGTTAATTTTTCGCCAATGAATTCGTTGACACTTGCGCGATGTACAGATACGTTCGATGACCATCGTTCGGATCCGAACCCGCGAGCAACCCCTTCGGTAGCTAGTCTTCGCGAATTCGATTCGAAAAAATCGGCTGACTTCTGATGAGTATAGGCGTCGTCAAGACCGTTCTAAATCTAAGCTCGCGCCCCACCTTCGCGAGCACTGCTACCGGCCTCGACTACGAGTCGACCGCTACTCAGTCAAACTGCATCTCACGATCTTTCAAATAGTTTCTTTCTTCTAATTGCACGTCACATGAAAACCCTTCGACGTTTCTTTCCTGTTTTCATTCTGGTCGCTGGCTTCCTTATCACCGCTGGCGGCTGCGGCAGTTCCGACAACACGGTTGTTGAGCCAGGCGAACTGACGGCCGAACAAGAAGAAGAAATGGCTGGACTCAAGGATGAGTTGGAGCAGGCCGGTCGCGCTACTCGCTAACTCCCCCCTCCCTAACACCCAACCCATTGTTTTGTTTCGTTTGTTCTTTTGTTTGAGGCATCAAATGAAGAGTTCTCGTCGTAACGCTTTCACGCTAGTTGAATTGCTAGTCGTGATCGCAATCATTGGCATCTTAGTTGGCCTGTTGCTTCCCGCCGTTCAAGCGGCTCGTGAAGCGGCACGTCGAATGAGCTGCAGCAACAATTTCAAGCAGATCGGCTTGGCATTCCACAACTACCACTCGGCATACAAGCAGTTGCCCCGTCAGGGTGCTGGTACCGGGAAGGACACGTCGGATTACCGAGTTGAGAGTCGCGCCAATAACAAGCAGTCGCTCAGCGTTTTCGTTGGCCTTCTGCCGTTCATGGAGCAGCAAGCTCTTTGGGAAGAAATTTCTTCCCAAAGCACCTTCGATCTGAACAACCCCGACGTGCCGTTGTCTGGCCCCATCACCCAGCCCAATGGAGCTGCGGGTCAACCCTGGCCTGCTATGGGACCGACTCCATCGGCATACACCACCGGTACTCTACCGCCCCACACGAACTATCGTCCTTGGATGACCCAAATCCCGACGCTTCGCTGCCCCAGCGACCCGGGTAATGGTCGTCCTGCAATGGGACGGACCAATTACTCGGTCTGCCTCGGCGATGCATGGGACTGGCACGCCACCGGCGTTCCCTACTACCCGCTGAACGACGTGCAAACCGGTCAGTTCGCGAACGTTCTTTCGCAAATCTTGCGTGTTTCTGGCCGTGGTGTCTTCGTTCCGCGTCAGGACGCGAAGTTCCGTGACATCCTCGACGGTCTTGCCAACACCATCATGGGTGGTGAAATCGCGACCGACCTCGGAGAGCGTGACATTCGAACCCACGCCCACGAAGTTCGCCTTGGAGACATCGACGCGGCGCTGAACAATTCTTCGTTCTGCCAGCCTTCGATCGATCCTGAGAACCCCCGTAACTGGTCGGATGCCGCTGACTTGGGCCCCTCCTTCCTGGCTCGTGGTTACGCCTGGGCGAGCAGCCTGAGCATCAACACCAACATGAACACCATCCTGCCTCCCAACGCCGAAGTCTGTGCTTGGAACTCGTGGGCCGGTGAAGGCATGTTGCCGCCGAGTAGCCAACACCAAGGTGGCTGCCACATCCTGATGAGCGACGGTGCAGTGGTCTTCATCACCGATTCGGTCGAAGCCGGTGACCGCAACAGCGGAACCGTCCACCGCGGTGCTGGTGGAGCAATCATCCCAGGTCTGGCCCCGGGACGTAAGAGCCCGTTCGGTCTGTGGGGAGCTCTTGGCACAAAGGGTAATGGCGAAGTCATCGAAGAGCAGCTGAACCAGTAATCGGTTCTCGCTTCCATCTTCATCTAACGCGAAACGCCCGCATCGGCTTCGATGCGGGCGTTTTTCTTGCACTGGCAAACGGATTCCCGCTGCAGCAAGAGCTACCACAATCACGCGATACGGGGGCAAGGCGGCTCCAGCCTAGCAACTGAACACAACAAGGTTGGACACGGCATCTGAGCGCCGCGGCTAAGCATCAGCTGGCAGACAAGCCAGCTCAACCAGCTAGTGCCTCGGGAACGAAATCATGCGGCTTGAACAAGCTTACTTGCAAGCCTTACCCTCCCGGATGGGAGGGTCGCGTCTCGATCACACGAAAGTGATCGAAACGCGGGGAGGGCGACATCGCTGCGCTCGACTCTCCCTCGAGGGAGAGTGAAGCAAATTGATTCCTCCAAGCGATATCAATTGACTCCCGCAGCGCTAGTTGACACCAGCCGTGAGAGTACCGGCTCGGGTTTTGGGAGGTTCTAGCGGTTTCCCTTGGGATCCAGGTTGTCGTCGAGCTCCTGTTGAGTAACCGACGACTCGACGCCTTTGGTGGGCACGTCGACTTTGGAGATCCACAGGATGGCGTTGAGCACGACCTTGCGGTACTCCTCATTCGCCCAGTTGTCGTGGTAGTGACCACCGGTGAAACCGAATCCCCGACCGCCATCCTTGCGTTCGACGGCCCACATCATCGCTTCGGCCCGACCTTTCGATGCTTGGATATGCTGGTACGGCCCCTTGGGGTACACGTAAGGGCCGTCGCGCACCTCCGGAGATGGTTTCGCGACCAGGATCGGCACGAACCGCATTTCGCCGAGCGAAGTCGGCTCGTTTCCCGCGCTATCGCCGATAAACCGCATGTTGAAGTACCACTCATCGTTCGCTTTGAATGGGCTGACTCCACGCGTGATTTCGTGGTCGGGGAGGACGGCAAAATCCGGCTCCCAAAGCGGGTTGCAGGAAAACATGTGTTCGTAGTGCCCCCCAATCCAACGCTTCATGTGCTCACCGGCTTGGTCCGCAACGACCTCGACGCCGTAATGCATGAACCCAAGTCCGACGCCTCGGTCGGCCCACTGATCGACCATCTTGAGACGTCGGCCTTTCTCCTGGACGACCTCGTGACGTCCCCCGCCATCCATAAAGAAGACCACCGCGTCGGCGTTTTCAAAGATCGACTCCTCTTTCGGCCAACCATTAAGCACTGTTTGAACTTGCAAGTCGGGGACGCCTCGAAGGCACTTTGCCATTAGCAGCACGCCGGCATTGAACTCGTGCATCCGCGGCGGATGGGAAGGCTTCCCGGCAACCAAGACGACGGTCTTCACCTCTGCCGCCAATGGGGCTGCGAGAAAACCCAATAACAACACAACGAGAAGACGACGATTCATGGGAGGCCTCGTGGGGCAAAAGAACGTGTGGAAAAGGATGCATCGGATCGGGAAGAAGCATCCGGCACGGCGAAGCAACGTAAAGATTCTAGTCTCACACAACCGTCAGCGACGACGACGCTCGGCGTGAAGAATCAAGACGCGCAGGAAGATGCGTTAAGTTGTCGAGTCTTTGAGGGACAACCCCGTGAACATGACATATCGTTGAGTTGGTCTATCACCTCTTGGTCTTCCTTCCCCCTCACGCATCTCTCCTCGAGAAAGGCAAACCACGTGCAAGCGTGGGACGCAAAGTCATGGGTCCGAATCTCGGATCGCCAGACCGCCGAAGGGATTGGGACGCGATAGAAGTGATTCCTTGTCTCTAACCACCAGGAATGAACGATGAAGCGTCAAACCAGCACGCTCATCGGGGGGAGTCCGCAGTCATCTCCGACTCGGATCGATAGTCGTACCATTTTGGCCCTCAGAAGGCAGCAGAAAGCTATCAATCTGGCGAGGCTACTTTTGCTGATTTCTAAAGAAAGGACCCGATGTTCAGTTTCGGAGCCTCCTTCATCTTGGCAACCTCTTTCCAGCGACTAACGAACGGTCGCTGAAAAACTCTTCTTGGGCATAAACGCCCATGAGCTCATTCGAGCCGTATCGGCGAAAGGGAACCATTGCGTTCTCAAGGCGGTCCGCTGATCGTTCGGAACATGCTCCGCAGACGAAGTCAAATTCGATGCGCGGACGGAACCCGCTGCGCGCGAAATCAGCGTTTCGAAATCTACTCGCCTCTCTTTCATCGACGAAATGACCATGACTGCATCCAAGAATCAACTGCGCTACCGGTACGGACTGACCCAAACAACACGACCACGCAACGGCGATCGACCGAAACGACGCCAACGCAGAAGAAGTCGACTCGAGACCCTCGAAGCTCGAGCCATGCTGGCCGCCGACATCGACTTCGGCACCGCCGCAATCTCGTCCTACGGGGGCGGGCAAGACGCGGGCGGTGTGGCGACTGTCGAAAACGACGGTGCGTCACTCCGGTTGTCCGGCAACACCTGGAAGGCCATTGAGTTGCCATACGATGTAACCGCCGACACCGTGCTCGAATTCGATTTCCAAAGTAGCAACGAAGGAGAGATTCACGGCATCGGTTTCGACAACGATCGACGACTTTCAAATCGACGGATCTTCGAACTCTACGGCACGCAGCGGTGGGGCCTCCAGTCATTCAATGACTATGCCGAGGACGCACCGGAGTCGACTCGATATCGCATCCCCGTCGGCGAGTTCTTCACCGGGGAGTTCGAGTTCCTGGTGCTTGCGAATGACCACGACGCGTCCGGTGGCGATGCCGAGAGCGTTTTTTCGAACGTCCGGGTTTTCGAAGATGCCAGTTTGCCCCAACCCGTTGACGATGCTTTTACCGTGAACGCCGGACAGTTGGCGATACTCGATGTCCTCGTGAACGATCTTGAAGACGTCGACGAAGATGACTCTCTCACCCTTACCGCGATCGGCGACACGTCCGCGGGGGGAACCGTCTCCATCGAATCCAATCGAATCGTCTATCGCGCCCAAGACTCGTTCGCCGGCGTTGAGACGTTTCGCTACACCGTTGTAAACGAAGCCGGTCATGCCGCTTCCGCGCAGGTCGCGGTCACCGTGACAGCATCTGACCCCGCCGGCCCAGGAGTCGTGCTCCAACTCCCCGGTGACTTACAGTTCTCGGGACAACGCGATGGGCATGTGACGATTCCTCATTCCTCCGACCTGGCACTCGCCGAGGGCACCTACTCGTTGTCGTTCGTGGCCGAGGATGTCGGTGGACGCAATGCTCTGTTCTCAAAAGATGCTTCAGGCTACGGCGAGGGAGGACATCTGACCGCGCTCGTCGAAAACGGCAAGCTCAAAGTCCGCTTTCAGAGCACAACCAAGAGCGTTTGAACGGTCTCGCTCTT
>JBCBLJ010000149.1:0-13220 GCA_038520195.1 Planctomycetota bacterium | reverse complement strand
GCAGACCATCGTCGTGACACAACTCAAACACGCGCCCCGTTCCGCACCGACGAAAGACACCAACTTGGCATCCGCTTTCCGTTCCGTGAATCGACTTGACGATGAAAGCGAGCCCGAGTGAGGCAACGCGTCATGCGAGGTGAGTGTTCGCCAGACCGACTAATATCCATCGAGTGTTGACGCCGCTCGGCGTCTCGCTCATGCCGTTCTAATCGTTTGTTTCCCGCAGTACGCAAATTAGCCGACATTCATGATCACACTGCAAGGCTTCGGAAAAGACTATGGTGACTTCACCGCCGTCGGGGAACTCGATTTGCAGATCGATGCGGGCGAGACGTTCGGGTTCATCGGACCCAACGGTGCCGGAAAGAGCACGACGATCCGCTTTCTCGCCACGCTGCTGAAAGCTTCACGCGGCCGTGGTGAGGTCGCCGGCTGCGATGTGATGCAAGACCCCGTCGGCGTCCGGCAGGCCGTCGGCTACATGCCCGACAACTTTGGCGTCTATGACGGGATGCGGGTCTGGGAGTTCTTGGACTTCTTTGCCGTCGCCTATCGAATCGGCCGCGTCGAACGGAAGGCGATTATCGATCAGGTTCTTGAACTGCTCGACTTGACCCACAAACGCGACGACTTTGTCAACGGTCTTTCGCGCGGGATGAAGCAACGGCTTTGCTTGGCCAAGACCCTGGTGCACGATCCGCCCGTGCTGATCTTGGACGAACCCGCTAGTGGATTGGACCCCCGTGCCCGTGTCGAAGTCAAAGAGTTGCTCAAGGAACTTCGTCGGATGGGGAAGACAATTCTAATCAGCAGTCACATCCTGACCGAGTTGGCGGACTGCTGTTCTTCGATCGGCATCATTGAGCGTGGACAACTTCTGATGAGCGGACCGATCGAAAGCGTGTATCGGCAGATCCGTCGAAACCGGATCGTCGAGATTCAGTTCCTGGAAAACGAGGAAGCTGGCTTGTCGATTCTCCGCAGCAGCGCGGCACTTCGTTCCTTGGAACAGGAGCCGCGGTGCGTTGTGGCAGAATTGGAGACCGACGACACGGGATTGGCCGAATTGATGGAAACGATGATCGCCGAAGGCGTACGGCTGCGTTCCTTCAATGACCGCGACCCGACCCTGGAAGACGTCTTCATGACGGTGACCAAGGGCCTCGTGACGTGATCCGGCGCTCGGCGCCGTTCGCGTTTTGTTTCCTTGCGATTCTGGTGGTGGTGCTCCCGATGTTGGGGGGACAGCGCGTCGCCTTTCGCGATGCCAGCCATTTCTACCTGCCACTTTACGACTACGTCGCCGAGCGGACCGCGAACGAGTGGCTGCCGCTTTGGAACCCGCTGGATCACGCCGGGATGCCGCTGGTAGGAGAGTCTTCGACGGCCGTCCTTTATCCGGTCCGTTATGGGGTGTACTCGTTGCCGGTCCAGACGGCGACGGCTCTGAACCTGTACTTGATCGCGCATGTCCTGATCGCTTCATTTGCCGCGATTTGGTTGGCCCGACGCATCGGCTGCGCCGAGATCGGTGCGACGACCGCCGGTTTGGTTTATCCACTTTCCGGCAGCGTCTATGGGCTTTGTTGCAACCCACCGTTCTTGGTCGGTGCGGCCTGGTTGCCATTGGCGCTCGGCGCGTGCCTGCTGAACCGTCCGATCGCGCGCAACGTCCCCATAGCCTCCTTCGCGCTCGCAATGATGGTGCTTGGTGGTGACCCTCAAACGGCATTCCATGTGATGCTCGTGACATGCTCGGTGGCATCGGCCGGAGCGCTTCGACGCTTGTTTTCAAGCCAAACCGTCGAAACCACGCGATTCGCATCTTCACGCCAGATGCTTCTCAACGCTGGGTTCGCCGCAGCCTTTGCCGCGGCACTTTCCTGCATGCAAATCGCGGCATCGCTTGATTGGAGCCGACACAGTGATCGCGCCGCGTCGCGTGTCCAACGTCGGGAAGCATTTGAGTTCTCGTTTCCGCCCTGGCACCTCGCGGAGGTTCTCTCGGCGCGGCCGTTTGGTGAACCGTTCCCGCGTCACCGACGGCTTGGCGTCCTCATTCCTGGCGATGGGCGCATGTGGACACCATCGATCTACGCCGGAACGGTCGTCGGGCTCGCGCTCTTGCTAGGACTGATACAGAAGCGTTCGGCGGCTCGCTCGTGCTGGCTGTGGCTCGCGAGCATCTCCATGTTGTTGTGCTTCGGTCACTTCGGGGCGGTGTGGGTGATTCAACAAGTTCCGGGCCTGCTCGAAGACTGGGATAGCGCGATTGGAGGTCCGTACTGGATGCTGTGGTCGGGCGTCAGAGGCTACTCCGCCTTCCGCTACCCAGCGAAATGGCTGCCGATCTTTGCGCTTGCGGCGTCGATGGTCACCGCGCTTTGGATCTCAACGAGACCGAGCAAAAGCGAGACTCGGATTTCGTGGGGCCTGGCCATCGTCGCGCTGCTAATCGGCGTGGTTCACCAGGGCATGCTCTTGTTTGAGTATCAGTTCGCGAGCCGCCACGCCGACGAGTATTGGGGCCCGTGTGATCAACGAGGTGGATGGTGGATCGCTCGCAATGGATGGTTGATTTCGGCGACGTGTTTCGCGGCGTTGGCTACGGTTCGCGGCCGAGCCATTCAATCTCGATCGGTACTTGCACTGACGTTACTGCTAATCGCGATCGATGTCGGCTGTAGTGCGACGCGACTGTTGCCATTGATCTCAGTTCGGCAAGAGACCGAATTGCTGAGTCGACTTGCCGTCGAGAGCCCGACGCACCAGCGATCACTCCGCACTCAATCCGGTTCTTGGCCCAAGACTTGGCAGACGACCGGTTCCGATTCGCGCGCGATGGAAGTCGCCGTCGGCGAGCGGGCTTCATGGCTTGGTCGTTGGCATCTCGCGGACCGTCGCGCGGTTTTCAATAGCACCGTCAGCATTCGCAGCCGAAAGGTCGCCGATTTTTGGAACGCCTTCAACAAGCGACGCCGGTCGCTCAACCGTGCGCAACAGCAGCAGCTCTGGCAATCGATCGGACGTTGGCTTGGAATCGATGGAAACTGCCACCTCGACGGAAGCCGAACGATCGAGATCGACGGCATGGAGTTCGCTCGAGTCCTTCGTTTTCGGCATGGCGATTCGACATTCGCAAGAGCATTCACCGATTGGCAGCCGCCGCGATCGATGGATGAGATATTGGCGTCGCTCGCCGAGGGAGGCATTGTTCTGCCGTCCGTCGCGATCGAACCACCGCAACTCCGCGGCAGCGCAGAACCCCACGTGGACGTTCGGGAGCCGCGGGTGATCAATGTTTCCAGCGACAACGGATGCGTGCTCGAACGCTGCCAACTGCAAGACGGCCACTGGACGGCGAGGCTTGTGTCGACCGACCGCCAGACGACTCGCCGAGCGACTGTTTTTCCGTCGAGCCAACTGAACCAAGCGGTTTTTGTGCCTGCCGGCCAGTGGGTCGTCCACTTTGAATATCGTCCATGGTGGAAATGGCCTTCGGTCGCGGTGATGGCGACGGGCTGGCTCCTCTGGCTTGGGCTCGCGTGTCGCGGTCGTCTCCAAATTCGGCCCGGTGATTGAGTTTTTTCGGCAGACCGGTAACCTGATCGATCAGCAATGTGTCGGCCAGACATCGTTGCACCTTCCCGCCGACTTCTTTGCCATTTGGATGACCTATCGTATGAGTTTGCCCAAGCGTCGCGGATCGGACTTTGCCGGATTGTCCGTCGCCATTGTCACTCCGTTTTCAGGTCAAGAAGTTGATTACGGCCGGCTGAAGGAACAAATCGACTTTCAGATCGAAGCGGGCACGCAGTGTTTGGTGCCGGTGGGCACGACTGGTGAATCCCCAACACTGACTCATGACGAACACGAACGAGTCATTTCGGAAGTCATTCAGCACGTCGCCGGCCGCGCCAAGGTCATGGCGGGTACCGGCAGTAACAGCACCGCCGAAGCACTCCGATTGACGATTCGAGCCGCGGCGGAGGGTGCCGATGCGACGTTGCAAGTCGCACCGTATTACAACAAGCCAACCCAGGAAGGCTTTTACCAACACTTCAAAGCGGTGGCCGAAGCCGTCGATATCCCCGTTTGCGTCTACAACATCCCGGGTCGCTGCGGCAAAGAAATCGACGTCTCAACGATCCAACGACTGTCAGAGTTGCCTGGCATCGCACTGGTGAAAGAAGCGACCGGGAAACTGGATCAGTGTTCGGCGATCGTCGGAACCACCGACCTGACCGTCCTTTCCGGTGACGACTCGATGACCTTGCCGATGATGAGCGTCGGTGCGGAAGGCGTCGTCTCGGTCGCGGGCAATCTCGTCCCTTCGGACATGCTCAAACTGGTGCAAGCCGCGGCGGCGGGTGACTACGAAACCGCACGGGCGACACACCACAAATTGTTTGCGCTATGCTCGAACATGCTGGGGCTCGCGACGAACCCGATTCCCGTGAAGGCGGCGATGCGGATGGTCGGACGCGACACCGGCGAGTTACGATTGCCGATGACGCCACTTGATGAAGCCGCCGAGGCCAAACTCCAGCAGACTTTGTTGGCCTACGGTGTCGTCAGCGCCGTCACGGCGTAGGTCGCGATGATCCTGTCCAGTCTCGACGATGCGGCCCGATACGAGACGCTTCACCCGTTTTTCGGCCAAGCCCTGGAGTACCTTCGTTCGGTCGCCGCACCGATCGAAGAAGGCAAACGTCCGCTCGAAGGCGACGACGTATTCGCCGTTCTTTGGAAAGGGTTCGGCAAGGGACAGACGGACGCGGTCTTGGAATGCCATCGTCGCTACATCGACATCCAATATGTCGTGAGCGGCGAAGATGTGATCGGTTGGCAATCGCTGGCGGAGTGCGAACGAGAGAAACAACCCTACGACGAAGTCAACGATCTCCAATTCTTCTATGACCGACCGCGGTCTTGGCATCGAGTTCCCGCGGGCTCGCTTGCCATCTTCTATCCCGAAGACGTTCACGCACCGCTGGCAGGACGTGCAGCACTGGAGAAGGTCGTCGTCAAAGTCGCGATTGTTTAGCGTCGGCTCGTTTCGGTCGAAGGAGTCCTATCAAACAAGCTAGCGATTCAGCTCGTCGAGCAGCGTTTGAGTACGCAAGTGAACCGTCGTTGGGGCCGTGATGATCATCCAATCGTGCCCGTGAACGGAATAGACGGTCATCGTTGACATTCCTCCGAGCGCCTCCCACGTATCAGGGACGACGGTAGATTGAATCAAGTTCATGAGCGAGTCGAACTCTCGGTGTCCCATGTCGCCGGCGTGCTTGGAGCGAACGATCGGCCGCACGTCGTAGATCCTCGTCTGCCCGCTACCTTCCGCCTCTTCGAGTGTTGTGATGATGAATTCGCCGGCGCGAATCTCGAGCGTTAAGTCCATGTCACGCAGCATGGCGTCTAGCACCGCGCTCAGAGGACGCCTGGTACCTGTCTTTGCTCGAGAGCTTTTGGCAGTCCACCATTTCGCCGTCTCTTTTCCCTTTTCCATCGCTTTCGTTACCGTGTGCCGAGCTCGATCAACGACGCGAAGGTCCTTGTCCAGGCCGATTTCTTCCAGCGCTCGCTCGTCGATTCGCATCGGAGCAAGTGTTGAAATCGCTTCGGCAACTTTGGAGAGCGGCGTCTCTAGACTCCAGTCAAATGGATTCTCGCGCGCCAGGATGGCCAGCAACTCAGCTTCGCGCCGCGTGGTCATCATCGGATCGCAAGGTCGCGACAGAATCGGCTTTCCCTTTTGCGACGGCACTCCCAGGTCCAGCGACGTGTGGGAGTCGAACGGATTTTGGTAGCCGAAGCTGGCACTCGAATAAGCAAAGGCGCTGGCCGAACCCCCGACGGCGTGGCTCCCGCTCGCAGAATGCCCCGGGTACCAGCCTCCGCCACCGAAGTGTCCTCCGCCCCGGAGTCCTCCGCCAAATTGGGCTGAGACTTGCTCTGGGAACGCAATCCCAAGTAGCGCTACACAGCTCATCAAAACAAAGCAAAGTCGGAGCGTCATCGTTCTCTCACTGTTTTGTTAAATGGAAAAGCGGATTCGGTAGCTGCATTCGGCATACCATATGCAACCATCCAAGCAATAGCGTGTGCTTTTGGCTTTCTCGCAAGCGGCGATCGCGTGACTGTTCGGTTTTGCTTCAGCAATTTGCAACTCTTTGATAAAGGCGGCTCTCAATGTTGTGGCGCAATTCTGGTTTGATGGTTTGCCTTGTTGTCGGCTTCGTCTTTGACGCAAAGGCTGCTGATAGCCGAGTCGATTCGGTCATCGTGTTTCGTAATCAGGCTCGCGTAACTCGCGTTGTGAGCGTGGAAGCCGCCGACGACGGCAAAGCGATCGTGCTCGGAGATCTGCCGCCATCGATGCGGCCCGACTCACTCCGTTGGGAACCCAGCGATTCGATCCGTGTACGCTCGTTGAACCTCAAGGGTACCAGCGAACAGGCTGACGACGGTGACAACCCCGAGCAAGGGCTGGATGCGTTGATCCGTGAGGCCGAGCTGCAAATCAACGTAATCGAACAAGATTTGGAAACCGTTGAGCGAGTCCTCGCATTCTCCGTCAACAAGTCCCAGACTCAAGTCGATCAGGGCAATATCGACGTGCAGTCGGTGACCTCCATCCTGGACTACGGGATCGACCGTCGCCGCGAGCTGGCGAAAGAACTGCTTGCTGCCGAAGCCACTCTCGCAGAATTGCAAGACAAGGAAGCCAAGCAAGAACTACTCGAGCAAGCGCCGTTGACGGGTTATCAGGCTGAGCTGCTTGTCGCCGTGGACCAGCCGGGAGAGTTGAGGATCAGCTATCTCGTGGACCGGGTTCAGTGGTCACATCAATACACCGTTCACGCCGACACGGATAATCAAGACAACGTCAAGGTCCGATTGCAACTCGACAGTTTGATCAGCCAAGCGACGGGCGAAGATTGGTCCGACGTCACGCTCCAATTTTGCACCGGTTCGGCAGACGCGGTCTCCAACAGCCCTCGACTTGCGCCGCTCCGCGTGCGCGCTTCGACCGAGGGAACGTCGCAGTCCGTGATTGGGCAACAGGCATTGGCGGGCGCGGGTGCGAGTGAGTCGGGCGTCGGTTGGCAACGCGATCTCATCGACAACATGAACGCCGCGTCGAGGCAACTGAAGGAATTGAACGAAAAACTCGCGGCACAGCGGGTCCTTGCCGATGACGCGGCCGGCGGTGCGGTCGGCGAAGTCTATGACTTGCAGGGTCGCGTTGGCATTGAAAGCGGTGCCACCCAACAGCGCGTAAACCTCGCGACCATCGATGTCGAAAGCCCCGTCTATCGTCTGGTGACGCCGCTGCTCAGCAGTTTCGCGTACCTGGAAACCGAATTCACCAACCCGGCGACGATTTATCTGATGTCCGGCGATGCTCAAGTCATCGTCAACGGACGCGCGATCGGCAAGGCTTCGATTCCGAACACTCCCGTCGGCGGCAAGATTGCGATCGGTCTCGGCGTTGATCGCCAGGTTCGCACACGCCGCGAGCTTCTGTCTCGCGTCGAAAAACTGCAAGGCGGCAACCAGGTCGATGAACTTCACTATCGTCTGGTGATTGCGAACTTTCACGAAGCGGCGATTGCCGTTCGTCTCTTCGATCGATTGCCGATCACGGCGGGCGAAGGCGATGTGAACGTGGAACTAACACCCGAAGATAAGAAGATGCTTTCTGCCGATGGGCGCTATCTACGAATGCAACAGCCCACCGGTGTGCTCCGCTGGGATCTTGATGTGCCGGCGCGACGTTTTGGAAGCGATGCCTTTGATCATGAATACCGCTTCTCAATCGAACGCGCTCGGGATCACCGAATCGTGATCGACCAAACCGGTGCCTCCCTCCGTGACGATCTTCAATTCAAGGGATCTGGCGGTGGAGGCATGGGAGGAGGATTGGGAGGCGGTGGCACCTTCTGAGCTTTCACGAGTGAAAGGCTAAATTCGCATCGCGACGCCGAGGACTCGGCGGACTTCGGCGGGGCTGGTGAGCCCATCGCGCACTAGTTCGGTTGCCCGTTCCCAAAGCGACTTCATGCCGCTGTCGACAGCGATCCGATACATCGCGCGGCTGTCTTTCGTGTCCAGAATGGCGTCGGCGAGCGTCGAATCACGAAGCGACAAGAATTCGCTTGTGATCATTCGTCCCTGGTATCCGCTGTCACTACAGTCAGCGCAGCCGGCGGGAACCTTGCACCAGTCGATCGGCAGGCCGAGAAAGTCCGTTGCGTCACGGCTCTCAACCGCGCAGTGACAAAGCTTTCTCAGCAATCGCTGGCAACAAATACCAATGATTCCGCTGCGCAGTAAATAGGCCTCGATGCCCATATCGAGCAATCGGCTCACGGCGGTCACCGCGCTGTCGGCGTGAAAGCTGGTGATCATCAACTGGCCGGTGAGACTGGCCTGGATCGCGACATCGGCGACTTCGGGATCTCGCATCTCGCCGATCATAATGACTTCCGGGTCCTGGCGAAGCAGCGAACGCAACCCGACGTTCAAATCGAATCCCGCACCCGCGTTGATTTGACTCTGTGACACGCCTTCGATGGGAACCTCGATCGGATCCTCCAGCGACATCAGATTGCGTGAACCTCGGGTTCGCGCTACCAGATGTCGGAGTGACGCGTAGAGCGTGGTCGACTTGCCGCTTCCTGCGGGACCGCAGATGATCATCGCCCCACTCGTTTCCGCGAGGCAGTCCTTCAAGCTGCGCACGATTTCATCGGTGTGCCCAAGGTCTTCGAGCATCCGGTACTGGTTTCCGTGGCCGAAAAATCGCAGCACACCGCGCTCGCCATGAAGCGTCGGATACGTGCTGACGCGGATTTCGGTGCCTTCCCCTGGGGCCTCGATCCGACCTTCCTGTGGGATGTCCGATCGGTAAGTGAGCAGGTTCGCCAGCACTTTCAGTCGTGAAACGATCGATGAGCTCGCACCAATGGGAAACTCTCCCAGTGGCAAGAGGATACCATCGTTACGAAATCGAACTTCGAGCCCGCGAAAGGTAGGCTGCAGGTGCAAGTCGCTCGTGCGCACCCGCCGCGCGAACTGCAGCATCTGATCAACGAATTCGGTGGCGTAGGCATCCGTAGTTGGCTTCAAATGACCGATGCGATTGACAATTCGTTCGCGTTCGGTGGTCAAGTCGAGCGACTCCGTCGCCGATGCCGAGCCATTCCTCTGGTGAGCGTCTTTAGTCGAGATCATCGGTTCGATCTGCGAGGGGACCGCAGCGCGAGAATTCTTTCGATCCGACGCGGAATCATCGCCGTCCCGAAGAGCATCAGGATCCGATTCGCTTTTTTCTCTCGCCCATCGAAACATCATCCAATAGCCAATCCCTAGAGTTGCCCGCCCGTGATCGTTTGCGAGGCCGCATCCTCGAGTCCGCTGGCATACATCGAAAACACCCTGACAATAATCAGGATGAGGACAACAGCGATGCTCGCCCAAATCAGAGCCGACGCTAAATACGTGATGGTAGCCATCGAACTCTTGACCTGACTCTTGAGCTGCCGAAAATGCTTGTCCAGTGTTTCAGCCAGCCGGCCAGAAGCTTCCCCCAATTCGACCGCCTCGAGCGTATCTCTTTGGAAGAGCTTGGTGTCCGCCAGCACGCTGTGGATGTCTCGCCCCTGCAGTATCGCGTTTTTTGCGGTTTCCGACTTTCGACGGAACTGAGGGGTGCCCGCGCTTTGAAAAGAAAGATCGACCGCCGACCAAGCATCGATACCAGACTCAATCGCCAGAGAGAGCGTCTGGACGAAACGTGCTTCGGCGAACACTCGTATGCTGCGTCCGAATCGCGGAATACGCGCCACGAGGTCGAGGAGGAAAGCGAAGTAACCTCGGTTTCCGAGAATGCTGATGAACGTCACCGTCGCGATCCCCGCGCCGACAATGATCACGTACTTGATCAATCCTTTTTCGCCCACCAGACCGATGCCTATCAAATCTCGCTGGGCGTCCGAATCGGATGGCATGATCACGGCGGGCAGATAGATCATTAGCCCAATCACGACGATGGCAATGCCGAGTTGAACCATCGGCCAAAGAATCGAACTCACGAAGATCTTTCGAAAGTCGGCCATCTGCTGGTAGTAGTCCGAGAGCCGTTCGAGCACTCGATCCAATCGCCCCGTCCGCTCGCCCCCTTCGATCAACTCCGCGAAGTGCACCGGAAAGTAGTTGCCTTGCGCTTTGACAGCGTCCGCGAGCGAACCACCTTTACGAACATGTTCGGCGACCGATCGCATCCGACGACCATAGGAAGCCCCATGGTTTTCCGCTTCCCGGTCAAACACACGGTGCGGGTCCAACCCGACTTCGAAAGAAACACCGACCCTTTCGCAAAGCGTACTCAGCTTTTGATGCTTGATGCGTCCAGCTAGCACAAGACAATCCACGTCGTGAGGAGGAGATCAGCCGAGACGAACCTTGTCCGCCGAAACAACCTTTTAGCACGCGAAAATGAACAAACGATAAAGAGACCGATGTCTTTTGGCGATCAATCCTTGACCCGGAGCCGGGTGACGTCCCCCGTGACCGCGGGGAGTGCTTCGATCTGCCCTGTCGCCCCGCGCGCGGCACCCTCACTGGCCTCGTGGGTCATGATCACCAATGGCACCGCGTCGGTTTGACTATCTCGCTCGCTTTCGTGTTGGATCACTGAAGCGATCGAGATGCCGTGTCGCTCCAAAACCGCCGCGATGGCAGCGAGCGTCCCGGGGTGGTTTGCGACGCGAAGGCGCAAATAGAAACGACCGAGTTGGTTATCGGCATCGCGAAGTTTGACCCTCGGCGGATTCTTGCTGCTGAAATACTCCAGGGTCTGGAACGTGAGCCGAGTTCGTCCGACGGCAGTGTCGATCAAGTCCGCCACCACCGCAGAAGCGGTCGGCATCTGTCCGGCACCAAGCCCGTGAAAGAAGACCGGACCGACCGCGTCTCCGACCGCGCGGATCGCGTTGTAGGCATCGCGGACTTCAGCGAGCGGCGTCCCAACGCGAACCAGAGTGGGCGCGACGGACAACTCCAATCCGTCTTCGGCCAATTCCGCCACCGCCAACAATTTAATTCGATAGCCGAGTTCACGTGCGTACCGAAGATCGACCGGATCGAGTCCGTCGATTCCACGCTTCGGGATCTCCTGCCAACGTACGGTTGCGCCAAAGGCGAGGTGGGCCAGGATGGCAAGCTTTTGTGCCGCGTCGGTCCCGTCGACATCCATTGTCGGGTCCGCTTCTGCGTATCCGAGCCGCTGGGCCTCTTTGACCACCGAATCGTAGTCCGAACCGTGCTCATCCATCTGGCTGACGATGAAGTTGCTCGTCCCGTTGAGAATGCCCTCGAGCGACTGCAATTGATTCGCGGAAAGACACTGGCTGACATTGGCAATAATCGGGATACCACCAGCGACGGAAGCCTCGAAGGCGATGCTGCGGCCAAGCGATCGGGCACGCGAGAAGAGCTCGTCACCGTGCTCGGCCAGCAGTGCCTTGTTCGCCGTGACGAGGTCCTTCCCCGCTTCGAGCATCCGCAGCATGATCGTGCGTGCTGGTTCCAGACCGCCAATCAATTGAGCCACGACCGTTATCTCTGGATCCTTGATCACGTCCTCAATCGAATCGGTGAGGACACCCTCGGGAAGCTCCATTCGCTTCCGGGCTTTCCCAAGGTCTCGCACCACCGCCTTTTTTAGCCACATCGTGCGTCCGGCGTGACGCGCTGTCCGATCGCCATGATCCAACAGCAACCGCGCAACGCCGCTTCCGACGGTTCCCAACCCAACAATGGCTACGTTCGTTTTCTCCATGCCAGAGATCGTAGCCCGATTTACCTCATTGAACGAGGCGGGGTAGACGCCGCCGCTCACTCAGCGACTCTCGAGACTCGTTTGCCGACGCTTCTCTCGGTGTCACACGCGTAGCGCCGACGCAAGACGTTGGCAGCAGAACGCAACCGCCTCGACCGCGATCAACGTGGCTCCCCGTCGTCACTGGATACTTGGAGCAACTCGTCGACCACACTTTTGACCTTTGTCCCGGTGAAGTCCAACGCGACCACCCGTGCCTCCTTGTCCATCACAACGACAAACGGCAACGACACGAGACCGAATCTCTCGGCGACTGGATTAGCGCCGGACTCTTTCGCCGACGAAACACTTCGGTAGCTCAGGAATTCCAAGTCCGTCGCGGCGAGGAATTCCGGCAACGGCGCGTCGGCGGTGTCGAGGTTCATACCGACGATTTCGACTTCGCCGGGGTATTTGTCACGGATCGCCCTCAGTTGCCCGACAATCTGCAGCGACTCCGGTACGCTGACCGCCCAGAAAGGCATCATCACGATCTTGCCGCGGTAGGACTCCATTGTGAGTTCGCTTCCGTCCACTGTCGGCAAGTCTGGATCGAAAAGGCGGCCGATCACCTCGCGACGCGCCTGCCGCGCGTTCTTCGCCAACGCGACTTCTCGAGTTGTCGCCGCGTCCGGTTCACTAAACTGCTCTTCCAAGATCCGAAACGTCTCTTCCACGAAGGTCTCGCGGCCACCTGCCTCGAAACGAAGTGCGGCACCGGCCAAGTACTGAACCACACTCATGTCCGGACTCTCGGTCGCCAATTCGATCGCGGCGTCCGACCAGAACGCCAAGGAAACATCGTCCCGCTTGACGATCGCGCGGACCAGTCGTTCCGCGGCGTCAAACTTCACAGTTCCCGCCGCTTCGGCAGCCACCTTCGCGATCATCGAATCGGAAGAGTTTCCGTACAGCTCGAGAATGTGTTCGCGGACGGCCTTGGCCTGCTCGACCTGGCCGTAACTCGACAAGACCTGTCGAGCTTGGCCCATGGTGAGGATCGCCGGAATATCGACGGCGTCGTGCTGCCCGAGGGCTTTGACGAGTTCGACGATTCGATCGGCTGCTTTTGCCTCGCCGGACTGAAGCGCGTCGATTGCAAAACCGATCAGCACAATGCGACTGTCCATCACGATCCCCGGATCTGGATCGCTCAGGTTCTCGCGAGCCAAAGACCCCAACGCGTTGGCGGACGCAAGGTCGCCCATCGCTGCCAAGTGCGATAACGATTGAAGCTGTCCACGTGCCCCGTCGACCCGTAGACGTTCGGTTGCTTGAGCGTGATTCTTCAACTGCAACGACGCCTGCAACTTGTTACGTTCGATCT